>JAAYFB010000319.1 GCA_012728465.1 Proteiniphilum sp.
ACATACTACATGGTTACAGGCATCGGAGCGGGACTAATACAAATGCTAGTTGCTTTTATCCGCATACAATCAATCACAAAAGGTATGGATGCTGGTGCAATAGAAGAAGTTTTCACACAAGGACGACAGGTGCTACTACAAAACATGAACTATATTGATGCATCACAAGGTGCTCTAAATATTGCACTAAATACTGTAAGTGTTGGTGCTTCGGGTGCTGTGTTTGGCATATTATTAGCTTTTGGTATGATGTTTCCAAATGCAGAGTTATTTATTATCCCCATTCCATTCCCTATCAAAGCAAAGTATTTTGTAATTGGATATGGCTTTTTTGAGCTAGTGTTTGGCGTTAGCAACTTTGCATGGGATAATGTTGCTCACTTTGCACACTTAGGTGGGATGTTATTTGGAATATTTATGATACTATATTGGAAAAAGAAAGGAAAAGGATATGGCAGCGGATATTATTGATAAATTAAAACATAGATATAAGCACGGAAGTGTGTTGATAAGATTTATATACATCAACTTGGCCTTCTTTGTGATAATAAAAGTTGTAAGCCTATTCACAACACTGTTTAATATTTACAGCTTTGATTTAATTACACTTCTGGGTGTGCCTTCTGGACTAAATATGTTATTAAAAAGAGTGTGGACACTATTTACCTACATGTTTGTACATGAGCAAATATTCCACATACTCTTCAATATGCTTTGGCTATACTGGTTTGGCAAAATATTTCTTCAATATTTCACAGGCAGAGTCTTTGGTAGTCTATACGTACTGGGAGGACTTGGGGGTGCTCTGCTCTATATAATAGCATTTAACTACATACCTTATTTTGCATCTATGGAAAGAAGCTGGATGATAGGCGCATCGGCCTCTGTTATGGCTATTGTAATGGCTACAGCATTTTACAGACCCGAAGTAAGATTAAATCTTCTTTTTATAGGTTCCATAAAAATTGTGTATATTGCAATTGCTGCATTCATTATTGACTTTCTTTCATTAGGAAATGGCGTAAACGAAGGTGGACACGTAGCTCACATAGGTGGAGCATTAATTGGCTACCTATTTGCAATGCAGTATAAGAATGGAAAAGACATAACTGCATGGGTAGGAAAACTTATTGATTGGTTTGTAAACCTGACCAAACCAAGAAAGAAAAAATCAAAGATGAAAGTTCAATACAAGCGTAATGAAACCGATATGGAATATAACGAACGCAAAAAAAATGAACAAGCGGATATTGACACCATCCTTGACAAATTGAAGACCTCAGGGTATAACGGGCTATCATCTGAAGAAAAGAGAAAATTGTTTGATGCGAGCAAGAAATAAGAAAATAAGACTAACAGGGATAATTAGGCAAATATTATTTGCACTAAATGTCATTGCCATTGCACTGATGTTTTGTGCATTTCTAGCATGGAGAATATCTCCACTAAAAACAAATTTATTCTCGTACATAGGCCTAGCATTTGGATTGATTTTGCTTGCTAATATTCTTTTTCTTGGCCTGTGGATATTATTTGACAAATGGAAACTAGCTTTCATTTCTATACTTTCACTAGTATTGTGCTACAAGCCTATCACAACATTTTTCCCACTACATATATTTAGTAATAAAGCTCCCGATGATAGCATATCACTACTGACATATAACGTGCAAGGCTTCATAAACGAACGAAGCAAAAAGGCAAAAGACAACCCACTGCTAAACTATATAGCTAATACTGATGCAGACATTGTTTGCCTACAGGAATATATGGTTAGCAAAACGGGACAGTCAATAAAAAGTCAGAGGGATATTAATAAAATATTAGACAAATATCCCTATCGTTCAGTCACCCCACTTAGATCGTCAAGCAATAGCTTAACATATGGTCTGGCATGCTTCTCAAAATATCCTATTGAGTCAAGTGAAGAGATTCTATTTAATTCATCATACAATGGTGCGGTAATATATACTATTAATATTGAAGGGAATAAATATACTGTTGCCAATGTGCATTTAGAATCGAACAATATAAATGCTGAAGATAAAAAACTATACAGTGACTTTCTTCAAAATGCAGACGGAACTAATCTAGAGAGCGTAACTACAAACATACGAAACAGATTAGGCAAAGCCTACAGAATACGCTCTAAACAAGTGGAACTTGTGAAAGAAAAGCTAAATAGCATAGAAGCAGATGGAACAATAATATGCGGAGATTTCAACGACACACCCATCTCATACACATATGCACAAATGGCTAAAGGGATGAAAGATGCTTTTGTATCTTCTGGATTTGGAGCTGGCATTAGCTACAACGAACATTTATTCTGGTTTAGAATAGATAATATTATGCACAGCCCCAATTTAAAATCATACAAAGCAAAAATTGACAGAGTACCATACTCTGATCACTATCCAATGCGAGCTGCCATAAGCTTGAACAATTAAACACAATAAACATTATATTATAAGACAAATAGACATCAATAAGCTATTATTGATACTACTATAAATAAATAAGCGAAAATAATAACGACTACTAAAATAATGGAGGTAAGATATGTATAAAATAAGCAAAGAGTTTGCCTTTTCAGCAGCTCATGCGCTATTTGGCCTAGGGCCAGATCATCCTTGCACTAGACTGCACGGTCACAATTATATTGTGCGAGTACATCTACGTGCTGAAGAGCTAAGCGAGAAAGGTTTTGTAAGAGATTACAACGACCTTAAACTAGTAAAGCATTATATCGACAACAACCTTGACCACAGAAACTTGAATGATATTATGTCTCCACTAAACTCTTCAGCAGAAAATTTAGCTAAAATGCTATTCGATATTTTCAAACCAATGCTCCCCGAACTATACGCCGTGGAGGTAAGTGAAACCCCTAAAACATCAGCAATCTATGAACCTGAGGGTTAATGAAATATTTTATTCACTACAAGGTGAAGGTGGGCGCACAGGTGAGCCATCGATATTTATTAGGTTATCAAAATGTAATCTGGCATGTAGCTTCTGCGACACCGAATACGAAACGGGAGTAAGAATGACTATCGAAGAGATTCTTGAGCATATATCACAATTTACATGCAAATGGATCATTTGGACAGGGGGCGAACCCACGTTGCAGCTCACTGACGAAGTAATAAGCATATTCAAAGAAAAGGGCTACAAGCAAGCAATAGAGACTAACGGAACTCGAAGAGTGCCAAATGGGCTTGACTATATTACATGTAGTCCAAAGCAAGAGTTTAATATTGTAAAGCAACTTATACAAGAGGTTGACGAACTTAGATTTCCAATATCTAAGGGTGATCCACTTCCAGATATTAGCATTTTACCAAAAGCCAAGAGGTACTTGCTAAGCCCTATTTTTGATGATAAAACCATCATCCCTGAAAATGTAGAATATTGTATTGATTTAGTAATGCAAAACCCACCATGGGCATTAAGTATTCAGACACATAAACTGTTAGGCATAGAATAGTATGTAAAAATTATAATTACACATTAGTAATAATAAATGACTCCATTTCAAGTAACAATACTAGGGTGTGGATCTGCAATGCCAACTACATACAGAAACCCCACTTCACAACTCATAGAAGTAAATAATAAGCTATTTATGATAGATTGTGGAGAAGGAACTCAATTGCAAATGCGAAAATACAAAGCAAGAATGAGTAAACTTCATTCCATATTTATATCGCATTTGCATGGAGATCATGTGTTTGGACTCCCAGGATTATTATCCACCCTTAGTTTGATGGGTCATACGGGAGAAATTAATATTTATGCACACAAGGAGTTAGAATATTTCTTAACCTCTTTCATGAAATATTATGGCACTCAATTAAATTACAAAATAAATCATTTTCACCTAGATTCCAAAAATAATTCAGTGATATATGAAAACAAATCAATAGAAATTAGCTCTTTTCCACTCAAGCACAGAGTAGATACAAATGGCTTTGTGATTGCAGAAAAAGATGCCCCTTTACATATGAAGGGTGATATGATTGACTTTTATAGAATTCCATTCAGCAAAATTAAAGAAATCAAGGATGGTGCCGACTTCATTACCGAAGATGGAAGAGTAATTGATAATAAATTACTCACGACCCTACCCAATCCTCCCCGAAAATATGCATATTGCTCGGATACGGCCTATTCCACAAAAATCATTCCATACATTAAAGGAGCAGATGTGCTCTATCACGAAGCCACATTTGAGGAAGCAGACAAAGCTAGAGCTAAAAAAACATATCATTCAACCGCTAAACAAGCAGCAGAGATTGCCAAACAATCTGAAGTAAAAAAACTTATTGTAGGACATTATTCATCTCGATATAGAGAGTTGAATCAACTACACAGTGAAGCTAAATCCATTTTTGAAAACACAGTGTTGGCATTTGAAGGCATGAAAATTGACATTTAACGTCCCATTTGTGTAATTATTGCTATAAACATTGATTATTTTATTCAAAATCCACTTTATTATTCTTTTTTTCCTATTTTTGCACCAATAAGAAATCAGATAAATGAATAAGTTTTGTTACATAACTATATTAACCTTGTTATTTACTTTTGGTTTTAAAAGTATGGACCTCCTTGCCTTTAATCAAAATAAAGATAATGTAGAGCAAATAAAACAAGAACTTAAAATATTAATTTCAAATAATAGACTAATAGTAGAGAATCCAGATAAAGAGACAGTTTTAGAGATTTTCAGCATAGTAGGAGTTAAGGTATTTAATGTAAAGGTTAATACTGGCACTAACGAGTTCCCACTCAACCTACCCAAGGGATACTATATTATTAGAGTTGGCAACACCGCCAAAAAGATAGCTCTAAGATAATATCTCAGACAAATGTGCACAATAAAAGCTAATTAGCTTACTTTTTTAATTATAAGGTTATCACTAGATGGCAATTTATTACTAAATTTGCTAATTCAATTATTAAACATCATCATATAATTTTTTTACAGAAATGAAAATTGCAATTGTTGGAATCAGCGGAGCCGTAGGCCAAGAATTACTGCGCATACTTGATGCGAGAAATTTCCCCGTTGACGAATTATCACTTTTTGGATCAGCACGTAGTGCAGGAAGAACATATACATATAAAGGTAAGGATATTACCGTAAAGGAGATAAAACATAACGACGACTTCAAGGGTATCGACATTGCTTTTGTATCGGCAGGTGGTAGCGTGTCTCTTGAGTTTGCAGAAACTATTACAAAGTATGGCGCCATAATGATTGACAACTCAAGTGCATACCGAATGGACGTTGATGTCCCGTTAGTAGTTCCAGAGGTAAACGCAGAAGCAGCACTAAATAGACCAAGAAATATTATCGCCAATCCAAACTGTACTACAACTCAAATGGTGGTAGCACTAAAACCAATTAATGATATTTCAAAAATAAAATCTGTTAAAGTTTCCACATACCAATCGGCGTCTGGTGCAGGTGCAGCGGCTATGGACGAACTACAAGAGCAACACAAAGAGTTGATTAATGGTGAAGAACCTACTATATCTAAGTTTGCTTTTCAGCTTGCATACAACGTAATTCCTCAAGTAGATGTATTTACTGAGAATGGATACACCAAAGAGGAAATGAAAATGTATCACGAAACCCGTAAGATTATGAATAGTGACATCGAAGTTAGTGCAACTTGCGTCCGTGTACCAGTACTTCGTGCACACTCGGAGGCTATTTGGATTGAAACTGAACAACCAGTATCTATATCTGCAGCACGTGAAGCTTTATCTAAAGCTGAAGGTGTGGTTCTTTTGGATGATCCAGAGAATAAAGTCTATCCAATGCCATTGAATGCAGCGGGTGAAGACCCTGTTTATGTAGGAAGAATTAGAAAAGACCTTACTAACCCTAATGGGCTTACTTTATGGACATCTGCCGACCAAATTAATAAGGGTGCAGCCCTTAATGCGGTTCAAATTGCTGAATACTTGATTAGTCAGAAGTAATTCATTCAATATATAAAATAGAATGCGGAAATAGATAATCTATACTCCGCATTTTTTATTTGATCTCTCCTATATTTACATCACTACTAGTATCTTCTATCCCTCATCGACCCTCCACTCCTATTTGTTGAAATAGTTGTAGCAACTTTAGGCGCTTTTCGACTAACTCTTCTTCTCTTTGTATCTACATTTACTTTGGTAGAGTCAGTATACTCGCTCCAAAGACCTAGTTTGAAATCGACTAATTGTTTTTCAATCTTTTTCTGCTCTTGTTTCACTTCTTCAGGTGTTTCAGCATATTGAGCAATGGCAAGGTTACGAGGATTGGTGGCCTTATATATTTCGCCATCATAACTTTGCTTTCTAAAAAAGTCATCAACAGTGCTAGTCATTGAGTTATTAAGACTTGACGACATCATTGGCATGCTTAAAGCATATGGTACAATATCAGAATATTTAACCCAAAACAGAGGATATCTGGTTTCTGCAACTTCATAATCATCTTGATGATGAATAACTGGGCAAATGGCAACAACCTCTGTTTTAAAATCGGATGCACTTGAATCAAAGTAATGTGCTTCTTTCACGAAATATCCTTGCACCTCATTGCTAGGTATGTCAACATCGTTGATAGTCATGTGCCCATCTACGGTTTCGTAATAAATTCCAAATCTGTCCACAAACTCCATGAAGTTTATTTTATATTCGTTTGTAAATGATTCTCGACCATCAAGATATTCATAAACATCAATTTTATCATTGGCGAATAACTTGAACAACATAGTGAATAGATTTACTCTGCCACCCTCAGACAACACGGGGTAGTATAGTGGTGCATTCTTTTCCTTCGACAAGTCAAGATATCTATAAATAACTCGCGACCACTTTGCATTTTCAATATCGACTGACTGTGAGCGATTAGCCTGAATGGCTCTTGACGACATTGCAACAGCTCTGTTAACTGAGTGTGTTGTAGCTTGGCTTTGCTCTAATCTTTCGCGTGCAGTTTGTTGTGCCACAACTTCACTAGTGAAGCCTAGTAGCAAACCCACAATTACTATATTGAATATAATATATTTCATCTTAATCTGTTTTTTCTATTCTTGTTTTTTAATAGTAGAGCAATATTAACCTACTCTAACCTCTATCACAGCTATTTCTCTTTCGCCTCCATCAGGACCAATAGCCTTTACCCCTGAAATATAAAAATAAGCTCCACGTTGTAGTCTGCGAATTTGTTCTTTCTGTCGTGAAGAGAAGTTCGCACCATCAGACACTTCAGGTATCGCATTACCCATGGAGTCGAAAAATACTGTTCGGAAACTCGTTACTCTAAATGGTATATTCAGAATACCATCATCGATGGCAGCACTAATTCCTCCGGTATTCATCAATACTGCTTTTGATAGGGTACCTCCTTTAAACATAGCAGGATTGCCATTTGCATCAGTGTAATTGATAAATGGAGTGGGATCGGGTAATGCACGAACTCTAAACTTCTTAGTAGCCATCCTCACAGTTTGAGAACCTTGTCGTGCCGATATTGAAATCTCTACATCAGTACCTACGGTAGCTGGTTTGGCTACCCACATTGTCCCTTTGCGAGTTAATGTTCCATTCGTCATTTGCGCAACCACATCATTTGGAACTACTCCTGGTACCGATATACTTATTTCATTATCAATACCTGCATATAGCACATTCATTAATGTAGGAGCAATTGTAGCCATGGGCTCAATAACTGTATAACTATCTGAAAACTGGCGACGCATCACATTTCCATCACCACTTGTCATCTCAATATATCCTTTTACAGGAAATTGACCGACTCTTCCACCCGATGCAGTAAATATTCCATCTGAAGATTCTGCTAGCTTAGCTCCATTTACGTAGGTAGTTTGAATTTGTGTAGAGTCTTCTGCCGACAATACTATGCGAGCAGTATATGGCGAACCTTGAATAACCACTTTAGATTCGGGAATAACATAAGCATTTACCTTGTTCACCCTAAAGTCTCCAACATCCACATAGTTTAGCAAAGAGTTTAATGCTTCGCCTTCCGACATACGTATATCGTTTTGAAGTTTGGTAAGTATTGTTACTGCTGCAGACACAGGCATATTATAAAAAAGTGACTCTTCCCAATTATTATTGTCTCCAGATTTGCTTGCCCCTTGTGGGGAAATATCTAAGCTTTTCTCAATAATTGTCCGTCGGTCATTATCTGCAACCATACTAGTTAGCATATCTTTGTATTGTATTATCCCATTTCTAAGGTTTTCACCCTCTTTGTCTATCGGAGAAAGCATCACGACAGATGCAGCATCTAGGTTTTCGCGGTTATGGATATTTTTTACATCTCCTTTTTTACCATCAGCTTGCTTCACCATTCTAACCTTTAGCTCCTCGATGTGCGAAACTATGGAGTCACCCTTCTGTTTCACAAGTAACCCTTTATCATACCACTCTCCCGCCTTCTCTCTGTTTTGAGAATTATATCGCTCGAGTTCCGACATAATTAAGCCATTGCGATTAGATATATTGTCGGACGAACTACTAAGGCTATCCTCCACAATATCAAACCCATTTAGCACATCAACCGATACGTTGAGAGCCAACATGGCGATGAAAACCAAATACATTAGGTTAATCATCTTCTGACGTGGAGAATTTGAGAATCTATTTGCCATCTCTATTATATATCTTTAATAATTACTGAATGGTAGGATTATTACTAGCAGTCATGGCCTGTATCATGCGACCATAGATTCTGTTCAACTCCTGTATTTGTAGAGTCATCTTCTCGGTCTCATTCTTAAATGAAGAGCTATCGGGCAAACTACCACTATACATCTCTTTTATATTACTTAATCCTTTATTAATATTCTCAATAGTCTCTATTTGGCTACTTATTCCTTTTAGCTGAATTTCGTAAATTGTATTCAATCCACTAATATTTCTATTTAGAGCCTCCATTTGTTGCACATAGCCTAATGAATTGGCACCTATGTTGTGCGAGTTATCAATAATGTGTTTATATGATTTTTGTAGCGATTCCGATACTGCTGTAAGCGTATCTACAGCTTTAGCAAATTGAGCTACATTTTGTGACACAGATCCTAAATGCCCCACATAATCACCCTCTGCCACATTGTTGTGGCTTGCTTGTGGTGGTTGTGCCACGTATTGTCTCGATACATAGTCAGGTCTTTGTTCTAGCTTGCCACTCTCTAAGGAATTAAAAACATTCTCCCAATCGAAGCTCTTAGGCGGTCTATCCAATCCGTAAAGAATGAATACAATGACTTCAACCGCCATACCCGTTCCAAAGATAATATTCCCCCAGGGTCCCCACAGGTGTAATACTTTTACCATGGCACCAAGTATCACAATGGCAGCCCCAAAGCTATATCCATATTGCAATAGTCGCTGCCCTGAATCAGTTTGCAGGAAGTTTTCTATTTTTCTAATGACTTTATTCATTTCTATTTCGCTTTCTTTTCTATTATTGATTATCTTCGTGACGAATTATCACCTAGTTGAGTCCTTACACATCTAAAGCCTATGTACGAGCGTCCTCTGTTTTGAAACTCCATATCTCGCATATCGGAACGAATAAATGTTGACACATCTTTCCACGATCCACCTTTCACAACCTTCTTTTTCATCGCATATGGATCTTCAATTGCCGCATTGTATTTATACTCTGGATTTACATCACTCATTACTTTATTTCCTGATTCAGTATATGCAGTTGATGTCCATTCGGCCACGTTGCCTGCCATATCATAAAGCCCTATACTATTTGGTTGATAACTTCGCACTTTTGCAGGAATAAGGTTTTTATCGGCCGCATAAGCACCTTCACCTGGTTTAAAGTTTGCCATAAAGCACTCATCATCAATTTCGGCCGAACCAGCACCCCAAGGGTATATATTATCAGTTTTGCCACTTCGTGCAGCCATTTCCCATTCTGCCTCGGTTGGCAATCTATACTTTTCAATCTTCACATTGTTGCGTTGCAGGCTTTTACGCAAATACATTGTTCGCCATTCACAAAAAGCAGTTGCTGCCTCCCACGATACTCCCACCACAGGATGATGAGCATAGGATGGATGCGAAAAATAATTTCGCATATATGGCTCATTGTAAGAAAACTCAAAATCATTAATCCAACTTGTAGTGTCGGGATATACGTTTACTATCTTAGTATGGACAAAATCATACAGGCTAGTAAGAGGTCTAGTTATTGTTTCATTAACTATCTTACCATCATCATTTATGTATGCTGTATCTTTTGATATTATTATTTCCTCAACTATTACCTCGTCAGAGTTTATTAAATAATCAGTGTTTAATATCCTATCTTTAGGATTCAGCCTATTATGTCTTTTAGCTGCCTCAGTTTCATCAAACCACTCATATTTAAAATTCATTTGGCTAGCGTCTAGCATTTTCTGCCCTGTGATGGGATGAATGACATATACACTGTTAATGGCAGCCTCTTCCTCTTCAGTGTTTCGTGTCCAGGGTATGGGTATGCTCCAATCCAATCGTGGAGTTATGGGATCACCAAACTCATCTTCAGTTATTTTATAAAACTCATCACCCGCATAGGCTGGGTCGGCCAATCGTTCGCGAATGATGGAATCTCGCACCCAGTAAACAAACTGCTTATATTGAGAATTGGTTATCTCGGTTTCGTCCATCCAAAAGTTATCAACAGACACACCACGTGTAGGAATAGTTATGCCCCAAAGAGAATCTATTTCTCCAGGCCCCATCACATATGCACTTCGTGTTACGAGCACCATATTATATGGAGTTGCCTCATTCCAGTATTTTCCAACGGGCACTCCCGTTAGCTCTCCGCCAATACCCCGACTAACTCCACTTCGTCCACACGAAAATAGAGCTAGCAATAATAACACTGGGATAATTATTTTTTTTACGTTCATAATATATATGTCGGTATAATTATTTTATTTCTAATTTATAATAATCTAATACTTTTGTGAGGCTGAGGTTTTGGTCTAAACAAATCCAGATCAAAATTGTACTGCACCATCACCTCATGATTAGAACCTGCGTCCTTGCCTATTCCATTCCTATTTTGATCGAAAGCATATTTAAATGACATATTACTAACAGATAATCCTGCAAAAATAGAGAAGCCTTTATCTCCTCGCCATGCAGTTCCTGCCGAGTATTTCTCGTTCCAAACAAACTGCATCGCAGCATTCAAGTCATACGAAACATCATCGATACGTGCAAACACCATTGGCTGTAATTCAAATAACGTATTAAATAATCTAATATTGCATCCAGCCATCAAATTATAGGAGATTGGTATTTTAGATAATGTAGAATCATTGGCGATAACACCCATATCGTTGTCTTTATGCAACTTCAAACTGTAATACTTGGGTTCATTGATATGATTAACTCCAACTCCAACGAAAAATCTATTTGAAGTCCACGATAATCCTGCACTCAAGTCAACTCTTTTTTTATCTACAAGATTGGCAATTACAGTTTTTTCATCATCTATTGAATCAATATTTAAGTAACAAGATGCAGCATCAAAATTTATGTCATATACACCAAGCTGCAATCCCGCATTTAGCCAACCCTTTCCTGCTTTATGCTTGTACGTATATTGGGCAGCCATAAATGAGTTTCGTTCTTTAGCAACATTAGTGTTAGAAAGTACAATACCTACTCCATGAGCTAAGCCCAAAAACTTAAGGGGTGAGTTAGCCGATAGTTGCACTACTTGTGGGGCATCCTTTGCCTTATCCCAATGCTGCTTGTAGAGCACTGATGCACTGATCTTATCGTTTTCGCCAGCAAATGAAGGATTGACACTCGTTTTATTATCCCAAAACTGAGTATAAGGCAGATCCCATTGCGCCTTTAAGTCGAAAGACAAAAGCAACAAACCAAGACTTGTCAATATTATATATACTACTCTTCTCATATGTAATATAGTAAACTGACAAATGGTCAATAAATTGTATGGATTGAGTTTTTTTACAAAACTTATACATTCTGATAACGAAACCAATGAATTTACCTATATCCTAAGCCTCACTTTCACACCAACAGGCATACAGTATATTAATTGAAAACTAATACTAAAGAAATGGCATATTCCACCAGCACTTAAAGCTAACGTTATTTTCATATGCAGAATAAAGCTATGCAAGCAAATTAACATTAATAAAAAATGTGGCTCTATTACGTTTTGTGTGGGTGATTACATAAAATACATAACTTTGCACTATGTATAGCATAGAAATACTAATCATTGTATTAAGTCTTTCCTCTTCATGTCATGTTGAGAAGGTTAAGTTTTTAAGTCCTTCAACATAAAGTTAATTTATTCACATTCACAAAACTGGTAAATGTGAGTAAAGATTAAAATATACAGACTGTTTTTGATAAATTGCTGACAGACTGATTGTTGAATACATTTACTAGTTTAACATTATGAGAAAAAGTGACCTAAACACATTTGTGATTGACAGCATATTGTTCAAATCATCTTCAAACACATATGTAAATGACAATATATTGATGCGATTCTCCTGAAAAACAGATTGATTTGGTATTATTAACGTGCCAAAGCTCATGAATCAACCTTTGTTTTTAACAATCTGGCGAAAAAGTGGCTCAAACACAAATGTGTTTTAGGACTATTTGGTCACGGTGTACAAAAACACAAATGTAATTGAGCCACTTTTTTCCAATTTTCTTGAAATACAAGTTGTATTGACTCACTTTTTCACCTCAATCTTTATGCATATATATGTTTATTAACACTAATGGGTGCGGAT
>JAAYFB010000320.1 GCA_012728465.1 Proteiniphilum sp.
AATGGGCAATATTTGTATCAATTAGATGTAGATAATTATAAACCTAAAGAGACATTTATAACAGAAATATAACAACAAAAAAGAAAACATGAATAAAGAAGAGACTAAAGAACAAGTACAAGAAATATTTCGCGATATATTAGACGACGAAGATTTGATATTGACAGATAACACAACAGCTCACGATGTAGATGGTTGGGACTCGCTGTCGCACATACAGCTGGTGGTAGCCATGGAGAAGCATTTTAAAATAAAATTTACTGCTAAGGAGATACTTTCATGGAAAAATGTGGGAGAGCTAATTGATTCGATTGTTGTCAAATCGGTATAACATAAAAACGTACTATAAGCAAAAAATAACAAGCGAAGATGCTTACAAAGATACATCACATTGGCATAGCATGTCAAGATATAATGCAGGCGATAGAAGACTTTAAAATGTATCACAATGTGATGTGGCAAAGTGATATTGTAGAGGACACTCTTCAGAATGCACAGTTATGCTTACTAAGAACGGATATGGGGCTTGACTATGAATTTGTATCGGGACCACAAGTGGAGCGAATGGTGAAAAAAGGAACTACATATTACCATTTATGCTACGAGGTTAACTCCATTGACGAGAGCATCAAATATCTTCTTACTAAAGGTGCAATTATGGTTTCGGAACCCAAGCCAGCTATCTTATTTGATAATAAAAGAGTTGCTTTCTTGTATTTATCATATGGACTAGTAGAGTTGGTTGAAAATAATAAAACATAAAACAGAGAATTATTTATGGTTATCAACTCGTTCAATTTCTTGCTTTTCTTCACAATAGTGTTCTTCGTGTATTACTTTCCTCTAAAAGAGAACACAAAAGCACAAAACTGGCTATTACTGATATCTAGTTACATATTCTATGGAGTAGCCAACTGGAAAATGATACCCATATTGCTAATAGCTACAACATTTTTCTTTTTCGTTGGCAAACAAATACCTAGAGGAAACGAGAAGAGAGCATCCTTACTAACTTCGATAGGAGTAATAGCTGGCATAGGCTTATTGTTTTACTTCAAGTATCTCGATTTTTTCATACAATCATTCGTCGATTTATTTAATTCCATTGGATTAAAAACCAATTGGAGCACCTTTGGAATTATATTCCCATTGGGAATAAGTTTTTTCACCTTCAGGCTGATAAGCTACGTCATTGAGATAAACAGAGGCAGAATAGAGCCCGACAACAATTTTATTACATTTGCAACCTACATATCGTTCTTCCCCACCATTATGTCAGGGCCAATTGATAGACCCAACAGTTTTATTCCTCAACTAAAAGCCAAACGCTCATTCAATTACGAATTAGCTATTGATGGAAGCAGGCAAGTACTTTGGGGTTTGTTTAAGAAAATGTTGATTGCAAATAATATTGCCCAGTTTATAGACGTAGTTTGGTCAGACATCTCAACACAGAATAGCCCGACATTAATTATCGCTGCTGGGCTTTACACCATACAAATGTATGCTGACTTTTCGGGATACTCAGACATGGCAATTGGAGTGGGAAAGATATTGGGCTTTAGAATTACCAAAAACTTTAATTACCCTTTCTTTGCTACAAATATAGCAGAGTATTGGCGCAGATGGCACATATCACTGACCTCGTGGGTTACCGATTATGTTTTTATGCCCCTGAACATAAAGTTTAGAAACTTGGCCAATGCTGGTCTAATCATGGCAATAATAATAAACATGATAATTATTGGAGTGTGGCATGGAGCAAATTGGACTTTTGCCTTGTTTGGTGTATATCATGGTTTACTATTTATTCCTATAATTTTGAAAGGAACATTTGGCCGAAACAAAAAGCTAAAAAGCAATAAGTATGGATTACCTAAGTTAAGCGATTTTATGAAGATGGTGGCAACATTCTCATTAGTTACACTGGGGCTAATTATATTCAGAGCAGACAACATTGCTCAGGCATGGACATATATTGTTGGAATATTTAATTTAAGCAATTTGCTATCACTTACCTCTGATGGGCTTCGTGTACTAATCCCCACTCTATTGTGCACTATTGCAATGATAGTGGCTGAATGGAAAATGCGAGACAAAGAGTTTCCTCTTCAAATAGATTCTATAATTTCAAGAAAGGGCTGGCGCATTGCGCTATTTTGGATAATAATAATAGTAACAGTATTGTATAGCGGAGAGGAACAACAATTTATATATTTTCAATTTTAATAAGTCATAATATGAACATCAAGAGGTATTTGATAGATTCCTTTATTTACTTCATAATCCCGTTGCTAATTATTGCAATAGCATGGGAGTTCTCCATTCGCTCTATCCCCAACGATTACTCCTACAAAAGCAAATGGCTAAAAGATAATGCGCACGATATAGAAGTTCTATATCTAGGACCTTCTACTGTGATGTATGATATAGATCCCACCACTTCTAAATGGAAAGGGTTTAATGCGGCTCATGTATCACAATCTCTTAAGTACGACCATTTTATTTTTGATAAATACATCAACCAAATGACTTCATTGAAGCAAATTGTGCTTGGCATTGACTATTGGTCGCCCCATGGGCAAATGGAACAAAGCACCGAATGGTGGAGGGTAAAGTACTACACAATACACTACAACAGTCCTTATCACGAAAACAAGTTTAAATATAAATATGAACTGTACTTTCACAACCCTCGCACCTTAAAAATAGCTGCACAAGGTGCTGCACGTATATTAGGCATGGGCAATGTGTCTCATCTCAATGTAAACAACCTTGGCTATGGCACAAACTATAATGTCAACAATAAATTAATTGATTGGGACAATGGCGTTAACGAAGCCATGCGCCACAATGAACTTATAAAGACTTATAAAAACGACAAGCAGGCTTATGAAGAGAATCTTAATTATGTGAGCGATATATGCAAACTGAGTGAGGAGAGAGGTATTAAAGTCATTCTATTAGCTCCACCTATATATAAATCATACACTAACACTTTAGATAATGAATATATAAATGATAGGAATGCATTTTGCCAATCTATTGCTGATAAATATAGCAACACTACATTTCTAGATCTATCGAATAGTGATTTATTTGCAGCTGACGACTTTTATGATGCTAATCATTTGAATGATGAGGGGACTAGGAAGATGGTAGGACTGATGGATGAACAGATAGAATATAGTGTGTTGAGATAAAATATCAAATACGGGTTATACCCTATCCTCTCAATACTTTAAAGAAATCCCAAATCACAATACCACCTGCCACAGATACATTAAGGGAGTGTTTAGTTCCAAATTGAGGAATCTCGATACAGTTGAGACTGGCATCTACTACCGCTTGTTGCACCCCATGAACTTCGTGACCAAGCACAACAGCATATTTTTTATTTTTGTCCAACTCTATCTTATCTAGCTTTATGCTATTTTCTGTTTGTTCTATCGAATACACTAAATAACCTTTATCTTTAAGTTGAGCAACAACATCTAATGTATCCTCATGATAACTCCATTTCACAGAGTCTTCAGAGCCTAATGCTGTTTTGTGAATATCGGCATTAGGCGGGGTAGCAGTGATACCACAAAGTATAATTTCTTCCACTAGAAATGCATCACTGGTTCTGAATACCGAGCCTATGTTGTGCTGGCTTCGCACATTGTCTAATACAACTGTTAACGGTATCTTCTCGACTTCACGAAACTCATCTAAGCTTACGCGATTAAGTTCCTCTACAAGAAGTTTTCTTCTATTCATTATAATTATTTTCAGTGTTGATTCTTACTTTTTTATTATGGCTCTAATTACAAACCATACATGATGCATGATGGTAGAAAAAAGTCCATAATGATTTTTCATTATAGTAAATCGCTCCTTCAACGAGGCATTCCTATTAGCAGTAGTGAGTCCTTCATTCAGATAATTTATTAACACCAGATTAGAGTTAAAACAACAATTTGCACTCTTCATCATACGTATAGCCCAATCAAAATCGGACGAATAGCGAAATGAAGTATCATAAGGTTGAAAAATATCTCGTTTCACAACAAAAGCTTGATGACACACTAGCATTCCTTGCTTAAAGCTTTTCCAGTTCAGTTCGCGAGGTGCTTTTAGACGTCTCATATGCATAAAGCTACCATCAGTATCTACAATAGCAGTTTCTCCATAAATAATGTCTGGCCTCAGCACTCCATTAAATGAATTCATCATCTTCTCAACAGTGTCGGAAGAATGAAAAGAGTCCCCAGCATTTAAAAAGCACAGGTAATCTCCAGTAGCTATAGATGCAGCTTTATTCATTGCAAAGTACAATCCTTTATCTGGCTCACTAATCCATCTAGTTTTTGCATTTGCATATTCTCTAATCAAATCAAGTGTGCCATCGGTTGAATTACCATCCACGATAACATGCTGAATATTTGAATATGTTTGTCTCTTTACGCTATCAATTGTAGTAGGTAGTGTTTTTGATGCATTGTAAGTAACTGTGATTACTGATAATGATTTTGTTCTAAGCATAGCTATTTATACAGATCCATATATCGCTTGACAACTTTATCTTGCGAATAATTATTGATTACAAATTCTCGTGAATTAGATGATAATGTTTCAGCATCAGCCTCTTCAAGCACCCAAGATATTCCATTTGCTAAATCCTCTGCATCTTTATATTTGGCAACATATCCTGTTGACTTATGTTGAATCATTTCGGGAATACCACCAATATTGAAGCCCACACATGGAGTACCACACGCCATAGATTCCATTATTGTGTTTGGAAGATTATCTTGAAGTGAGGGTGTTACAAATAAATCAGCCGCATTGTACAACTCTACCATTTTATTAGAATCTACATAACCCATATTATAAGAAGAATACGAGAGTTGAGTTGATATTTCAGCACCATCACTACCTGCAACAACAAAAAGTATGTTACCTTTTCCTCGCTTAGACAGGACATTGGCTGCTTCTATTAAATAGTCTATACCCTTTCGCCTATCTGATACTTTAGCTGCAGCAAAAAGCACAATCTTTTTATTGTTAGGCAAATTTAAATCCTTTCGGATAGAGTATTTATTCATTGGATGAAACTCTTTTGTGTCTATAGGGTTAGGAACAGATACTAATGAGTGACCTTTGGCAAGTGGACTCGCACTAGCTAACTCCTTCAGCCACTTGCTACATGCTACAAAAGAAATATGTCCTTTCGAATATATCTTTTGTTTTTTCAAAAATGTTGTGTACGAAATATCACTAGTTGATGGCAAAGACAAAAAAGGACACATACCACAAGAGCTAGTATAATTTTGACATGTTCCTGCATGGTGACAAATACCAGTGAATGCCCACATATCGTGCATAGTCCACACCACTTTTTTGCCAGAGGATAATATCCGACCTATTTCATCCAATGACAACATACCCTGATTTATCCAGTGCAAATGTATTACGTCTGCCTCCTTAAACTCGGGTCTGTTTGTAATTGATATTCCAGACTTTGCAGTAGATATATCAAACAAATTATTGCGAGTAAAACGATTTCTCAAAAAAATATTGACTCTCTCCGAATAAAAGCTCCAGTTTCGCTGAAAAGTATCTCCTACTTGAATTACGTTTTTGTCGTCAGACAGTTTCTCCGCAACCATCATCTTCGCAGATGCTCCATTTGCGTTTAATGTTTTCATTAGACGA
>JAAYFB010000321.1 GCA_012728465.1 Proteiniphilum sp.
AGATGTTTATGACGTTGAAGAAACAATATTATGTGTCACAATAATAGAATTATATCAATCATCGCCCTTTTTTAAACAAGAAAACGAATAACGTGAACACATTCAAAATCTCTAAACGCCCCACTAGCATATTGGCAGATAGAAGATACTTTGCTAACGAGGGCAATTGAGAATAGTTCCCCAACGAGCTTATTTCATTAAATCCTGGCCCGACGTTGCCTATTGTGGATATAGAAATACTTAGCGCCGTCATTCCATCAACTTGCATTGCAGCAAGAAGAAGAGTTACAACAAAGAATACTATTATATATAAAATAATATGAACCATGGTTTGATACTCCATCTCTTCAGTAATGACATTTCCATCCATTTTGGCAATATACAAGCCCTTGGGATGAAGAAGTTGCTTCATTTGTCTATTGAGAGACACAAAATATAGATAAATCCTATCAAACTTTATTCCTCCTCCAGTAGAACCCACCATAGCACATTGTAACATAAAGTACAACATCAATATTTTTGAAAATATAGGCCATACATTGGTATCAGTAGTAGCAAAACCAGTGGTTGATGCTAGTGAAACCACTTGAAATGAAGCATGTCTAAATCCTTCTCCAATGCTATATCCATTTTCAGAAACTAAATCAAAGGCGATAAGTGTAATACCTATAAGAAGAATTATCGTGAATGAGCGAACTACTTTAGATTTGAAAATATTGGTATTACTACCCGTAATAGTTAGAAACAACATCCCGAAATGCAGGCTACTAAGATACATGAATATGGTAATGGTTAGCTCTATGCCTACATTATCATAATAGGAAACACTTAAATTTTTAGTAGAAAAGCCTCCCGTAGCTATTGTGGCAAATGAGTGACAGATAGAATCAAAAAATGACATGCCTTGAACCCATAAAAGAAGCGTGAGAACAGCATTTAAAATAATATAGACAATGGCAATAGACTTAACTATATGTTTAGACCTCATCTTAAAACTCATCAACGAAAGATTGGAAACCTCACTTTTGTATATTGATGTCTGCACCCCTTTGGCATCGGGCAAAATGAGTAGAACAAACAATATTACTCCTATACCTCCCAAAAAATGAGTAGAGGATCGCCAAAATAGCAAACCTTTTGTCAACTTTTCCACATCTTGCAATATAGTAGCACCTGTGGTGGTATATCCCGAAACACTTTCGAATATGGCATCTACTATGCTAAACTCCCCACCCCATAGTGCATAAGGTATCGCTCCAAAAAGACATGTGACAATCCAACCAAAAACTGTTATTGCTACTCCCTCATGAAAGTTAATATCTAATATCTCCTTCACAAATATTTGTGGCAACAGCCCCGCTATACTACAGCCTAAAAATGAGACAATGAGTGGCACAAAAGAGCTCTCGCCATTAAAAAAAGATATAGCAGCTGATATTACCAAAAAGAAAGAGTTAAATAGAAGTGCGTATCCTATATATTTTATTATTGCTTTTGTACGCATGTATAATTGTAGTTTGTTGTTTGAATTGGTATTTATAACAAATAAAAAGAAATTTGGTTGATGTTTTATTATGATATAATAAAGATATATTTCTTAACCCTACAGTAAAAACAACAAAGGGTATGACTAAAAAGACATACCCTTTGTATATTGTTCAATAGGTCAAAATTTATTTCGACTCTTGATTATAATTAAATTAAAACATTTAGTACTGTATTATCTCAATAGAGAAAGGAAATCAGCATTATTTTTATATTTAGCAAACTCCATATCTATAAGAGCTCTTGCCATTAAACTTTTGTCAAGAGAGATAGCAGAGCGAAGGTTTGTCAAGACATCATTAAAGCTATTAGTTCTTGAACCAATTACAGCTAACAAATAATATGTCATTGCATCTGGTTGTTTGATAGACTTCAAAATACTTTCAGCATCAACATAGTTGCTTGTTAGTATTTGCGCTAAAGCAGCATTGTTTGATTGAACACCTTTCATTACATCAGAAGCTTGATTGTAGTCTCCCTCCATGATATTAAGAAGTCCCATCACAGCCTCCAAGTTATTTGCCTCAGATGCTCTACCCAATAATGTTTTTGCTGACTGAGTGTCACCATCCATCAATAAGAATAGTGCTTTATTTACATTAACCTCTGGTGCATTAGGAGCCACAGTTGCTGCACGCTCGATAGCTTGTTTAGCCAATGCATATTCGCCACGCTTGTAGTATGTTGTACCAATGTTGTTCCAGCCCCTATAATCTTGAGGGAAATGAACAGTTACGTATTGATATATTTTTTCAATATCATCTTGGTTATCAGTAATAGTTGTAGCATACAGTAACTCTTCAGGCGATAGTTGTTTTGGATCATTTCTCCAGAACTCCATAATCTCATCATCAGATTTGCCAATAATTTCGATATTTGCAATCAAACGAGAACGACGTAGTTGTGGAAGAATAGTTGTAGCTAAGTCACCATAAACTGCAGATATGTTCTTGATTTCCGCTTCACGAGTTTCAGGATCTGTGTACATTGATAGAACTCTCAACACAAGGTCTTTATCTTGCAAGTTAGATGCTTCAAGTAGTTGACGGAAACCGTCCCAGTCTTGTGCTGTGTATCTTGCATTAACATCAGTATTGATATTTCTTTTCTTAAGCTCGCTCTCCACATACGAAGTAGTGTTTTTCTCACGTTGTGCAGCAAGTTTCTCGTTAAGAGAAAGACCACCATCGGGTGATGCATAAGCCGAAACCTCAATATCAAGATTTTGACGTGGATCTTTGAATGCCTCTTCGATACGTTTTTTCCAAGCATTGATATCGCTCTTGTTCAATTCTGACGATTGAAGATTAGCTTGCTGGATAACGAAATGAATGTTTGCATCTTGGGTCTCTTTGATGATACGTTGGAAACCATCGTCAGCCACAGAAGGAGCTGTTGACTGAGCCGTTGCCAAAGCAGAAGTAGCAAGCACACCATCAGCAACTTTCACATCAGGTAGTTTAGCTTGTTTGTTTTTCACCTTGCCATCAAAACGAAGATAAAGCTCCGAGTTAAGCATTTCTGGTTGGAATGGGAATTTGAAAGTCAAGTTGAAGTTTGCACCTCTTTTGTATGGTACTTCAATAGCATTTCCCGCTACACTCTCGCCTTGGAAGCCTTGAGTATCTGCGTAAACCTCTTTGCTGTCAAACTTTAATACTGGAGTTACTTTTACAGTAGCTTTTTTCTTAAACCATTTCTCTGGGAAAGTTCCATTCACTGTTACAGGAACATCTTTGCCAACTGTTTCAAGTGGCGATGGTGTTGCCTTGAAATTAGATTGTGATAAGGGTTTCAAATTGCCACAAGAAGTTGTAAATACAACCATTGAAACCAATAGCGCATAAAAAAGATTTTTTTTCATTGTTTTTAGTTGATTTATTTATATATTTTTTGCTTGAAATCTTTTGTTTATTTTTCATTTAATCGTTCTATAAGGAACTTATACCGCAGATTAATTCATTATAAAACTCAGAACAAAAATAACACATTAATATGATATTAAAAAGCATGTGGTTCACATTTTAGATGTTTTAAGGATAAAAAAATAGATAAAAGGCTAATTCATCGATTAAATATATGAAATTCAGTGCAATAATTCTGCAACTGTGCATTTATTTAACCGATAAACATTAATAACAACTAAGCTAGAAATAAGATAATCTGCGTTACGACAAAATCATATCATTTTCCTGTGCCACCCTACGCATATTAAGTATTGCATATCGCATACGCCCCAAAGCGGTATTGATGCTAACTCCGGTTTTATCTGCTATCTCCTTAAAACTCATATCGTTGTAGTAGCGCATATTAAGCACCTCCCGTTGCATTTCGGGAAGAGCATCAACCAGTCGTTTGACATCCGAGTGTATTTGATTTTTCACCATACTAGTCTCTATCGTTTCGTCGCTAAACTTCGAGTTATTAAACAAATCGTATTCATACTCATCATTTGATATTAAGCTATGCTTCTGTTCGCTTCTAAAATAATCTACAACTAAATTATGAGCAATGCGCGAAATCCACGAGCGAAATTTACCCGACTCTGTATATTTACCTCGCTTTATCGTGGTTATAGCTTTTATGAATGTTTCTTGAAAAATATCATCTGCAAGATCGCGATTGCGAACCAGATAAAAGATATATGAGAAGAGTGTCTCCTCGTATTTAGAGAATAAAGCCTCAAATGCCTTATTGTTGCCTTTTGCATACAATGTTACCAACTCTTCGTCGGTCATTGACAAAAATTTATCCATTACTTTCAATATTAAAACAGTTAATTTAATTGAGTAATGTCATTACAATAGGCAGAAAAGTTTTTAAGTTTGGTTTATTTTTTATTATACAATCACAAAGAACGAATAATTTATCTAATAAACAAAAATAATTTAGTTAAAAGATTAATCGCAACAAAATAGTTGTAATGAAAATTGAGTAAAAATGAATTGAAGTTTATTACATCTACTGTTATTTGAAAGAATTTACCCCCTGATGGATATATATACACATATGTTAGGCTTCAAATTATACAAAACAATGAATATCTAATAGTTATATTGATAAATATCGGGATAATTGGCTTTAAACCATCAGTTAACATCGCATTTCGAGCCCAAAAAGCACTCAATTACAAATGTATTTTAGCTCTCCGAGCTGTGAATGGTCCAAGTGTAAAGTGTGTTTTTGAAGAAATGGATCCAAAAGGGCTAAAAAACAAATGTGATTTGTCGCTTTTGGATGCAAAAGTCCCAAAAGACAAACGTTTTTTTGCCCTCCGCAAGAAAAAAGTACTCAATTACAAATGTGTTTTTGCCCGCTTAGCTGTGAATGGTCCAAGTGTAATTCCGTTTTACAGAAAAAATGGCTTCAAAAATGTTAATTACGTTTCATTTACAGCACTTTTTGGACACGAAAAACTCAAAACAAATTATTTTCATTGCCTACGGAGTAGAAAAAGCTTCAAATAACAAACGTTTTTTGCCCTCGTAGCTGTGAATGGTCCAAGTGTAAAATGTTTTTAATTGGTTCGCGAGCCAATTTTGCAGATTGCTCAACATCTATTTGTTGATTATCTCCTCAAAATTTAGATAACAAGATAGGAATGTATAGTAATCTGAGGTTTATCACTGACGCCAACTTACATCTTTAGTATTTTCAGCTGCAATAACCAAAAAACAATAAGAAAGTATGCGAGATTTAAGAGATATATCATGAATTTTGTATGAGGTTATTATCGATTAAAGATGATTGTAAGCCATTTAAGGAATTGCGAATTGTACTGAAATTAGTTTTACTGTAAACGCAAACAAATATAGGTACTATTCAACATAAAAAAAGGTATGACCACATTGTAGCCACACCTTTACATATATCTAAACTGAATTATCAGCCCTATTCGCTAAGATCAGGCTTGTAAAAACCTAAATCCTCAACAGATGATTTAGAAATAAAATTATAATTTTTCAGTACCTCAACCTGACCATAATTGATGTACACCTCTGCACTTCTACGGAATAGATCAGGAGACTGGTGTGCATCTTGCAACAAAAGATGTCCCATAACAATATGTCCTGCACTCTCAACCATGCGACGAGCATTGAAGTCAAAATAACTATCATCTTTAGTTTCAACCACTTTTGCAACCAACTCTTCGTACATTGCTGTCATTTCAGACAATGTCTTTTTCAAAGTTTCAAGCTCTGGAGACACAGCGAGTGCCTCATACTCTTTGATGCGAGCTAAATAGGTTCCAGTGGTTACGTGTCGAACTGCTGCCACTACTTGAAGTTGAGTAGTTCCTTCGTATATGTTAGTAATGCGAGCATCGCGATATAGTCTCTCGCACTTGTAGTCTTTCATATACCCCGAGCCACCATGTACTTGCACAGAGTCATAAGCATTTTGATTAGCGTACTCGCTAGTCATTCCCTTACCAAGTGGAGTGAATGCATCAGCAAGACGTTGATAATATTTCATTTCAGTTCTCTCCTCTGGCGTTAGCTTTCTCTCTTTCGAAATGTCTTCAAGCGACTTGTACATATCCACAAAGCGACAGGTTTCATACAACAGTGTGCGAGACGCATCGGCCTTAGCACGCATATTGGCCAACATTTCATACACTGGAGGCATCTCGATGATAGCTTTACCAAACTGACGACGCTCAAGCGCATACTCGTAAGCTTCGCGACATGCGGCCTCCGAAATACCTACCGATTGTGCCATAATACCCAAACGAGCACCATTCATTAGCGACATCACATATTTGATTAAGCCCATGCGTGTAGATCCTACAAGCTCAGCTTTAGCATTTTTGTAAACAAGTTCGCAGGTAGGTGCACCTTTAATGCCCATTTTATTTTCGATACGACGCACATTCACGCCACCATCTTCTTTGTCATAAATAAACATCGACAAGCCACGTGCATCTTTTGTTCCCTCCTCCGATCGTGCAAGTACCAAATGAATATCAGCATCACCATTAGTGATAAATCTTTTAACACCATTCAAATACCATTGGTCTTCCTCCGCATTGTAGTTAGCCTTTAGCATCACCGCCTGCAAATCAGAACCAGCATCGGGCTCAGTTAAGTCCATTGACATGGTTGCACCTTTAGAGACACGAGTAAGGTATTTATCTTTTTGCTCTTCGGATCCAAATTCGTAAATGGTTTCTCCACAATCCTGCAACATCCAAATGTTTTGAAAGCTAGCATCTGCTCGGCTCACGATGTCTGCCGAAATCATGTATGGAACCATCGGAAAGTTAAGCCCACCATATCTGCGTGGAAAAGCCATACCCATAAGTTCCGCTTTATTAAGTGCATCAAGGTTTTGTTGGGTTTCAGCCGCAAATACCACACGATGTCCATCTTGTGTGGGGCCATTTAGGTCAACAGCCTCAGCATTTGGCTCAATGATGTCGCCACATATTTCTCCCACCACCTCAAGTATTTTATCATAGCTATCCATAGCATCTTCGAAGTCCATGGGAGCATAGTCAAATTTATCTTTATCTGCGTAGTTTCTCTCTTTCAGTTCCACAATTCGCTTCATCAATGGATGACTTAGGTAATGTCTAAATTGTGGTGTATCAGTATAAAAGTTTGCCATTTGTTTTGAAATATTTTACTGTTGTTAGTTTTAATATGCCTTGAAGTAGAGAATCACTCTATTTCAAAACTCCTATCCTACTTGCTATTTTGTCTGTAATACTTGATTAACTTTGGCACTACAGTCTCCACATCACCATTTATCACATAATCTGCAATAGCATTGATGGGAGCATTAGGATCGTTATTAATAGAAATAATTAGCGAGCTCTCTTGCATTCCAGCAATATGCTGAATCTGTCCCGAAATTCCGCAAGCAATATAAAGCTTAGGACGCACAGTTACACCTGTTTGACCAATTTGACGATCTGCTTCTGCAAATCCAGCATCTACAGCTGCACGCGATGCACCCACTTCGGCTCCCAAAACATTGGCTAGCTTATATAATAAATCGAAGTTCTCTTTAGAACCCACACCATATCCACCCGCAACAATGATAGGCGAATCTTTTATGTTTACTTTAGATACCTCAATATGACGATCGATAACTGATACTACAAAATCGCTTTCGGATACATATTCATTTACGTCATGTACGATGATTTCTCCTTTATAGTTTTTATCTAATATCTCTTTTTTCATCACACCCTCTCTCACTGTTGCCATTTGTGGGCGACAATCGGGATTGATAATCCATGCCACGATGCTACCTCCAAAAGCGGGGCGAATTTGATAAAGTAAGTTCTCGTAAACCTTATTAGCCTTTTTCTCTTCATGATCACCAATCTCTAATGAAGTACAGTCGGCTGTCAAACCACTACCCAAAGCAGAAGATACACGAGGACCCAAGTCGCGACCAATAATTGTAGCGCCCATCAAACAAATTTGTGGTTGCTCTTTTTTAAATAACTCTACTAATATAGAAGTATGTGGCAATGTAGTGTATGGGTAAAGACGCTCATCGTCAAAAATGTGCAACACATCCACTCCATATTGAATTACCTGCTTAGCAACTGCGTCAGTGTTTACTCCTGCCACTATTGCCTCTAGGCGACATCCCAACTCATTAGCCAATGATCTTCCTTTGGTTAGTAGCTCCAAGCTTACTTCTGCTACTACACCATTTTCTGTTTCTAGATATACAAATAAATTATTCATGTTTGTTCTATTTTTCATATTATCACCATGCAATAGTTTATCCTATTGTATGATTGGCTATTAGTTCTTTAATTAACTCTTCCATATCTGTATCGCTATCAGACAGAACTTTGCTCTCTTTCACTTGAAAAACAATATTCTGAATCTTCTTTACCTTCGTTGGCGAACCAGAAAGACCACATTGCACTTTGTCTGCATTAACATCCTCAACACTCCACTCAGTTAAGTTTAAGAATGGACGTGAACTATACAAATCGATATAGTCACTAGAATCCGCTTGACGCTCTGTAATAGTTTTTGCATGTTTATATTTCTGCAAAGCCTTCGCATTACGTGGGCGGCATGGCTCTGATGTTCCGTTTACAGTAACCAACACTGGATATGAAGCCTCAACTATCTCAACACCATTATCTAAACGGCGCTTTATGCTAATTTTATCTTTTCCGATATTTTCAATTGCTTCTGAGTAGGTTATTTGAGGAATTCCTAATTTCTCTGCCACTTGTGGGCCCACTTGCGCAGTATCTCCGTCAATAGCTTGACGACCAGAAAATATTAGGTCATAATTACCAATTTTCTTCACTGCCATAGCCAATGCGTAAGATGTAGCTAGCGTATCGGCACCCGCAAAAGCACGGTCGGTAAGCAATACTCCATCATCGGCACCACGATACAATCCTTCTCGAAGAATCTCGGCAGCACGTCCAGGACCCATTGTTAATAATGTAATTTTTGATTTTGGATATTTATCCTTCACGCTAAGCGCTTGCTCTAGTGCATTTAAATCTTCTGGATTAAAAATTGCAGGAAGTGCACCTCTGTTAACTGTTCCGTCGGCTTTCATCGCATCTTTCCCTACATTTCTGGTATCGGGAACTTGCTTTGCCAACACAATAATATTAAATGCCATCTCTGATATATGTTTTTTGTTTTGTTATTGAAATGGCAAATGTACAATTAATTTATTATTTATCTATGGGTTATAGAGGAAAACTGTTAAGAGATGAGGAAG
>JAAYFB010000322.1 GCA_012728465.1 Proteiniphilum sp.
AACATACCACCACCGCTGGTGGTGATGATCTTGTTTCCATTGTAAGAGAGGGCACTATACTTCCCAAATGTTCCTGTCTGCCTGCCTTTATAAGTAGCTCCAAGGCTCTCAGCTGCATCCTCTATGAGAGGAATATGGTATTGCTCACACAAAGCTAGTATCTCATCCATCTTCGCAGGTGTTCCATACAGATGAGCAACAAGGACTGCCTTGGCTTGTGGATATTTTTTCAGTGCAATCTCCAAAGCTCTTGGATCCATATTCCAGGTATCGTACTCGCTATCGACGAAGACCTGGGTACCACCTTCATAAGAAACTGGATTAACAGTAGCCGAGAAGGTAAGATCACTGCAAATGACGATGTCTCCCGGTTTCACTCCACAAAGCTTGATAGCAAGGTGAAGAGCGCTGGTTCCACTGATGAGTGCTGCAGCATGCTTAATATCAACGTAGGCAGCCATCTCCTTCTCGAACTCGTCCACATTCTTGCCAAGAGGAGCTACCCAGTTGGTATCAAAGGCTTCCTGTATGTACTTCATTTCCAGACCATGCATGGTCGGAGATGAGAGATAAATCCTCTTGTTCATGAATCCTGTCCTTGAATTTTCAAATGAGTCCCTCATCAGGAACTCATCACTCCCACCCTATGTTCATAAGTTCCCCACCACTTATTTCAGCTCTGCGCCGAAATCTCGGTGTGGCTAACGTATTCCGTGCTCTCTTTCATCCAGCTTCAACTCAACCAGCCCAATATCCCAAAACCCCTCGATTCCTGCATATTTATGCAACTTTCGAGCTCTTTTTCGCCTATTCCGGTATATTCCTTACTCGTATAATTCTTCAAAACGACTAAACAAAGTCCACGTTCAAATATATCAGCGCCCACATCAACAACACTGCCAGCAATATAGGCATTGGTACGACATCTCATACTTCCGTCTCTACCTATACACTCATGCATTCTATACATTGGCTGCATATGCATTGGCTTCCATATGGGACGTCCCTCTGCGTTAATACTACTTAGTGCCTTTAGTATTTCGGTGGGACAAGTCTTTCCATCCTCATGAATGTAAAGTGCCTTAGAGTCATCTCTAACCTGCTTGCACATATAATCTTTATCAATAATCATTGCAGATAACCAATAATTTGGTTTGGTATTATCTACAATAGGATTCATAGATACTGGAAGCCCTTTAAGTCCTTCCTTATACCTTTCATATACAGCCTTCTTTTGCTTTATATGTTCTTCTAAGTAAGGATATTGACCACGAACTACACCAGCAACAACATTACTCATTCTATAGTTGTAGCCAATCTCCTCATGTTGATACCATGCAGCATTTTCACGAGCTTGTGTTGACCATTTTCGTATCTTGTTTGCCACTTCTATATCATTAGTAAGCATGCATCCTCCAGAAGAGCCTGTGATGATTTTATTGCCATTGTAGCTTACTGCACCAAAATCACCAAAAGAGCCACATTGCTTCCCATTTAAGGTTGCTCCCATGGCTTCAGCTGCATCCTCAATAAGGAGTGCTTTATGCTTTTCACAAATCTTTTTAATTAAATCAAGGCGTCCAGGAAAGCCATAAAGCTCTGCACAAACAACTAGCTTAACATCAGGGTAAAGCTCAAACGCCTTTTCTAATGCTACAGGATCCATATTCCATGATTCTTCTTCAGTATCAATAAAAATTGGAATACCGCCCTCATAAACTACAGGATTTAGAGTTGCATTAAATGTCATATCTGAACAAAATACTCTCTTTCCTTCGAGTACACCATGACTGATAGCGGACTTACCATAAAGCTTTTCACCTGCAAACCTTACACACAGATGAAGTGCTGCAGTACAGCAAGAGAGTGCAACCGCATATTTGACTTCCGCCTTTTCTGCAGCAATTCGTTCCACTTCATTGATATTAGCACCGACTGTACTCATCCAATTTGTATCATATGCTTCAGTAATGTATTTTAGTTCATCACCATGCATTGTAGGAGAAGACAGCCAGACTTTTTTCTCGAAAGGTTTCATGTATATTTTCCTTAATATTTATAGCTTCTTTTCACTATTAATTGCTTATCAATACAACAATATCAGTGAGTTACTTTTTCATAATTTCATATTTTTTTAGTGTAATTAGTGCCTAGATTTAAACATCTTCTCACTCTTTATTATTTTGATTTAAGACAATTAATCTTAGATTTAATTAATTTTTTAGAGGTTTTTGCAAAAGTCGCCAAGTAACGTAAAAAATGTAAAAATATGCAAAAACGCAATAAAACTAAGATATGTTTGAGTTGAAATATTTTAATTGAGTAAAAATATGCAAGTAATTACATATAATATATAGAATAAATGTTCCTTTTGTAATAATATTAATTAACTAAAAAAATAAAAAAAAAGGAACAATTTATTCTATATGCATACTAACAATTCATCAAAAATATTTCAACCATTACTTTTCACTCATGAAGAGTTTTCTTCTTGTTGTTTTACAAAACCAACAGAAAAAGAGCTAGAATTCAAGTCTTATTTAGATTTCTTCTATGGTATAGTACCAGAAAGTGTTAAATTCAGAAAAATAAATAGATTTGGAAGACCAAGCTATTCATTATTCCAAGTATTAGCAGTTTGGCTTGTTAAGTTAGTATATAACGAGAAAACTATCACCAATACTCTTGAGACTATTAATGGTAATAACAACCTAAGAACAATTATAGGTTACGA
>JAAYFB010000053.1 GCA_012728465.1 Proteiniphilum sp.
ATATTAAATGAAGAGGCTTGCGGAGTTAAGGTAATATATTAAGAATGAAAGAAATAACAGCAATGGCCCTAGCAACATATAATCGTTTATTGAAAGCTCATTTAATAGCTATAGATGATATTATGCTCTTCCCAATAAAAATGAATGAATCAGTAGCATTGTTTAATCTCATAAACCATTTACATGAACAGTGTTCGATGATAATAACAACAAATAAATCGCCTAAGCAGTGGGCTGAATCAATGGATGATGAGATACTAGCTACAGCTATGCTAGATAGAATACTTTATAGGTGTGAAGTGGTAAATCTAGATGGACAAAGCTATAGAATGGAGAATAGGCAGAGTATTTTTAAAGAGGAATAAAATGTCTCTCCTCACGCTCGTATAAATAGGCAAGTAAGTATTAACAAAATGGGGAAAAGAAATTGCGAAAATATGAGGGTTTTTATTTGCAAGTTACATTTTGGGTAAAGTGATGAAAATCTAAACATGAAAAAAATGAAACTGAATGTGTAATATTTGAGGATGAACGATGTTATGTTTGACTTGACGGTTATCCCTTTTTAGAAATTTAGGTATTGATTTTCAAGGTGTGAAATAGTTTACACCAAAAGCCAATGATGCTAATGATTCATGAGTTGAATAATATTTTTATGGTGTTTTGAATACTTGAACAGTTGAGAGTTATATACTTAATAGTTCGAGCTATTTTCTTGTGGTATAGCCTCTTCGCTTCTTTTTCTCGAATCATAACGTATGATACCCATACCTATAACTGACCACACAAGATCTCTAATTCGCATGCACAGGCTCACATATACTCCGTGAGTGGCTGCAAAGCCTAATAATCCAAATACTATTAAGAATCCGCCTTCGCGTGCCCCCAATTGCATTGGCATAAAGAAGAATATATTTCCCACAAGCGACTGTACTGCCTCAATTAATACACTTGCTGCAAATGTGATGGGATAGCCAATGGCGTACATCATTAAAACTATTTCGATACATTGCACATATCTAGATAGAAGCTCAATGGTGAGTGAATATATGAAATCTTTTTTTCTGTTTTTATACAAATCAGCAATCAAATAGTCCATTTGAATAATCTTTTCTTGATGCTTTCTATAAAATACTCTGACTTTTTTTCCTAAAAAAGGAATTTTAGAGGCAATAGTAAGTGCTTTTACTATAAATCCTTTTGAGTAAAAAGTGAATGACCAATAGAGTAGAAAAAGAGATCCAACTGCAACTGCAAATAATATTAATTTAATAGTTTGTGATACTCCAGGTACTAAAAATAGGAGTAGAGGAATTGAGGTCATCCAGAAAATAAAATGCGAAACAACGTGCATCATCATGTATAATAACACAGATGATGTTGCTTTTTGTATCCCAATTTTGGGTTTTAGTTTCATTATGCGATATGGCTCACCTCCTAAAAGTCCAGCAGGTGTTATTTGGTTTATGGCGTAACCGCTAATTATTAGCCTAAATGTCTGTACGAAGCTTACCGATTTTGATTCTTCACTTCCATCTCTAATTATTAATTGGAGCGATACCGTGTTTATCAAATATACCACACCCCATATACCCACAATAGCAAAGAACCACCATTTGGTAAGTTTTATATTTTCCCAAATAACGTCTATTCCGATTTTATTTATCATAAAACCGAGTATAATAATACCAAGTACAAAAAATGCGTTGGTTACTAGTTTTGTTTTATTCATACTCATGACTTTGATTCTGATAGCACAAAATAATTAGTGCATGTGGCTCCAAAACCTATTTTGACGATGCAAAAATACTAAATTTTAGGCATAAAAAAAGTCCTTTTCATATAGAAAAGGACTTTTGTACTTACATTATGGTAGTGTTATACCATTTATTTGCGAAATGGGAGTTTTGTTGCTACCGCTTTCAAACTTCTGTTTCTTACTTTAATATATACTTCTGTTCCTACTTTAGCATATTCTGGCTTTACATATCCCATTCCGATACCCACCTTTAGCATTGGTGACATGGTACCAGATGTTACGTTACCTATTACTTCGCCTTCTGCATTAGCTATCTCGTATCCAGTACGTGGCACCCCCTTGTCAATAAGAGTGAAACCAAATAACTTTTGTTTTACACCTTCTTGTTTTTGCTTTTCTAATAATTCTCTAGCTATAAAGTTATTACCTTCCACAAATTTGGTTATCCATCCCAATCCTGCTTCAAGTGTAGTAATATCATCGTTAAGCTCATTTCCATATAGGCAAAAACCCATCTCAAGACGTAGGGTATCACGTGCTCCTAATCCGGCAGGCTTTATTCCAAATTCGGATCCAGCTTCAAATATGGAATCCCAAAGCTTTTGTCCATGCTCGGGATAGAAATAAAGCTCGAAGCCACCAGCACCAGTGTATCCAGTGTTTGAAATAATAACATTTTCAACTCCAGCCAAAGTTCCCTCCACAAAAGAGTAGTAAGGAATTGATGACAAATCGACATCCGTAAGCTTTTGGAGTGTTTCAATAGACTTAGGTCCTTGAACCGCTAAAAGTGCTGTATGATCGGATGCGTTTTCGAGTATTGCTCCTTCAGTGTTATTTTTTTGACACCATTCCCAATCTTTTTGCATATTTGAGGCATTTACTACCATCATATACTTTTCTTCTTCGTAATGGTACAATAGGAAATCGTCAATAATACCTCCCTTTTCGTTTACGAAGCAGGTATATTGTATCTTACCTATCTCTAGCGTTGAGACATCGTTGCTAGTGATTTTTTGTATAAAGTCTGCAGCTTTGGGCCCTTTAACCCAAAATTCGCCCATGTGCGAAACATCAAATACTCCAACTGAGTTTACCACTGTTTGGTGCTCATCGGTGATTCCTGAATATTCTATGGGCATGTTGTAGCCCGCAAACTCGTGCATCTTTGCGCCTAGTGCAATATGTATCTCTGTAAAGGGTGTTTTTTTCATTTTATCTTTAGTTGTGTGAAGGGTCTCTTCGGATTAATAAATTAGGGTTTTAAATCATTTTATTGTGCTGCAAGTTCTGCTATCTTTACCACCACTTGCGATGCCTTTTCGAGTGCACTCACAGGAATAAATTCGTTGCGTCCGTGGAAGTTCATACCGCCAGCAAAGATGTTGGGGCAGGGTAGTCCCATGAAAGAAAGACGAGCACCATCGGTGCCACCACGTATTGGCTTCACTATAGGATTAATTCCTAGCTCTGTCATTGCTTGGTGTGCTAAGTCAACAATATGCATCACGGGCTCTACCTTCTCACGCATATTGTAGTATTGATCTCTTTGCTCAAGCGTCAATCTATTATCGTATCTAGCATTAAGGAAAGCTACAGCTTGTTCCATTTGCATTTTTCTGTTTTCAAATATGTTTCTATCGTGGTCACGAATGATGTATGATACTGTAGCTTCATCCACAGTGCCGTTGATACCTATTAGGTGGAAAAAACCTTCATATTTTTCAGTATATTCAGGACGTTCGCTCACAGGTAACATTTGAACTAGTTCGTTTGCAACGTGAAGTGCATTAATCATTTTGTTTTTTGCATATCCTGGGTGCACGTTGCGACCTTGAATAGATATCTTGGCAACAGAAGCGTTAAAGTTCTCATACTCTAGCTCACCAATTTCACTGCCATCCATTGTGTATGCCCAATCAGCACCAAACTTTTCTACATCAAAATGGTCTGCACCACGTCCAATCTCTTCGTCGGGGGTAAATCCAATTCTTATTTTGCCGTGCTTAATCTGTGGGTTATTAATTAAGTATTGCATAGCATTCATAATTTCTGCAATTCCTGCCTTATCATCAGCTCCAAGCAATGTTGTGCCGTCAGTAACGATAATATCTTCTCCAACAAATTTTAATAGCTCAGGGAAATCTTTAGGTGAGGTAACAATTCCTAATTCCTCGTTAAGGATGATGTCATTTCCATCGTAGCCTTTTACTATTCTTGGTTTAACATTTTCGCCACTCATATCTGGGCTAGTATCAAAGTGAGCTACAAAGCCGATAGTAGGAACATCTTTGTCTGTATTAGCAGGCAGTGTTGCCATCAAATAACATTTTTCGTCTAGCGAAACATCCGTAAGACCCATCTCTATCATCTCACGCTCTACCTCTTTAGCAAGGTTAAACTGTTTTTGGGTACTTGGTGTTTGTGCGTTGTTTTCGTCTGACTGTGTGTCAATCTTTACATACTTAATAAATCTATCAACAATATTCATA
>JAAYFB010000054.1 GCA_012728465.1 Proteiniphilum sp.
ACATGGTGGAGATGAAGTAGTGATTACGGGTAACGTCAGTGGCTCTCAAAGTGGTGTTTCTGGAAATAATGATAATGTGTGGGAAGATTGGGATAATGACAGAGGACCGCAAGGCGGATCAGGATATTGGGGCGATTCTGGCAATTATTGGGGTGATACAGGAAACTACTTTGATGATGGATATAATACTGGTGTAGGTGGTGGAAGTAGTGGTGGAAGCAGTAGTAATGGTGGTGGAAGTAATAGTGGTAGTGGAAGTAATAGTAGCAGTGGGAGTAACAACGGTGGGGGTACTAGTGATATACCTCCTGGCATGCTTGATGGAATAGATATAAACTCCAAAAACTACACTTTTAATACATCAGAGTACTCTGCATTTAACAAACAATTACAATCTATACTAGAGAGCAACTCTGTTATTAGTAATTTGTTGAGTTTTTTCAATAATGGAGTTGTACATATGACTTTTGGGGTTGATTACTATCCAAAAGTTGGCACCAAAATCACTGCTGCAAATTTAGTATATAAATCCGAGGAATCTTATCACATAAATTTCAATTCTGATTTGATAAATGAAGATGGATGGAATCTTAACTATTCGGGTATAGATAATGCTGGTTTTGATTTTTCTCAAGCTCGTAATGCTGAGGAAAGGTTAGTAATCACTCTTGCCCATGAAGCAATGCATGCAAAACATAATGCTATATATGAAGCTGCTGTTAGAAAACATCCTACGTCTTCAGATAATGCAGCGAACTTACTTTTAAACTCAGGATATAGTGAAGAATATGTGAATATATTTTTTGAAAAAAACAGTTCTGGTAAATGGATATATAATTATAATGGAGATCGGAATCAGAGAATGCACGATTATATGAATAATAATAATCAAGGTGTAATAGAGTCTGCATTAAATGAGTACAGAAAGGATCATGGATATTAACAAAAAGATAAAACATGTAAATAATGAAAACAATTAATATAATATTATTATCCCTACTCCTCTTCTCTTGCACAACTAGCACTAAGCAATCGGAAGAAGATGTAGTAGAAGTAAAGCTAACAAAGCTAGAAGAGCTGTTGCTTTTACCAACAGACACTGTAATGGATTATTATGATCTATCTAATGATAGTATCAGCGTGTTTCCCGACCTGTCTAGTTATACGATTAAGTCATTAAACTTGTCGTATAATCAGCTAGATACTGTGATTATTGATTATATGCCTAGAGATATTATAAGTCTTAATTTGTCTAATAATGAGCTTAAAGGTGTTTTTGATTTTAGCATAGATCCTAAATATCTATTGTCATTTGAAGAGAGGGATAAGTTTTATGAAAAATCTACAATTCGCGAAATAGACTTGTCATATAATGATTTGACAGAAATTCACATAGCATTTCTTCTTCGTAAAATAGATGTTTCTCATAATGATGTGGATTATATTAGTTTTGATCATAAATATATTGAGTATGTAGATATATCGTATAACCCCAACTTAAGTAATCGTGTCGGTTTTTTTCCGAATAGGATAGATACAGTTATTCATAATAATATAGCTAATGGTAAAAAATTAAGGTTTGTGGGTGAAATTCCTTATGGAGTTAATGATGTTATTATTATAGAGGACTCTGTTGCTAATAACATTGATAAGGAAGAAAACAATGAAAACAATTAACATCCTCCTTCTATCCCTACTCCTCTTTTCTTGCACAAGTGGCACTAAGCAATCGGAAGTAGAGATAGTAGAATTAAAGCTAACAAAGCTAGAAGAGCTGTTGCTTTTGCCAACAGACACTGTTATGAATTATTATGATCTATCTAATGATAGTATCAGTGAGTTTCCCGACCTGTCTAGTTATACCATAAAATCATTAGATTTGTCGTATAATCAACTTGATACTTTAATTGTAGATTATATGCCTAGAGATATTGTGAGTTTGAATTTGTCGCATAATGAGTTTGAGGGATTATTTCGATTAAGTGCTTATAAGAAAAATATGCCATGGAAAGAAGAAAAGAGATTGTACAAAGAATCTACAATTCGTGAGCTAGACTTCTCATACAATCGCATACAAGATGTATTTATAAGTTTTCCACTTCGAAGGATAATAGTTTCACACAATGATTTAATTGATTTTTATCTCTTTTATGATGATAGTCTCCGATATCTAGACATCTCTAACAATCATAATCTTAGCAATATTGTTAAATTTGACTTCAATGAAATTGATACTATTATTAGATGCAATATTGCTAATAATGAGCCATTTGAAAGATATGTTTGGCCACCACCACCAGAGCCAGAACATATAGATTTTTTACCATATTGATAAGTGGAAATAAACTTTGATAAAAATATAACGATGAAAACAATTAACATAATATTGCTACCCATTCCATAATTGGCTAATATGAGAACAATTAGATGATTTATTTGTCAAAAAACAAGCAATATGAAAAGAAAACTAACACGTAAAAGTTTAGATGAGCTGGCTTTGATAATGCCAGTGTTAAGCGGAGATGTCCAACGCAGATATGTTGGAGGTGGTGATGGAAGTAAAGAGAACCCATTTACAGAAGAAGAATATGACAGTATGGTTAATGCTGGTACGTGGGATGGGGGATATGTTGAAGGTTGGGGCTACACATTTGGGGATTTGGAAGTTACTGGTAGTATCAGTGGTTCCCAAAATGGTGTATCTGGAAGTTATGATGGTGAGTGGGAAGATTGGGATAATGACAGTGGGCCGCAAGGGGGATCAGGTTATTGGGGCGATTCTGGTAATTATTGGGGGGATACAGGAAACTACTTTGATGATGGATATAATACTGGTGTAGGTGGTGGAAGTAGTGGTGGTGGTGTATACCCAACTTCTAATGAGCTTAAGTGGTATAATTCAAAGAATGGGTTGTTATCCCAAGCAGCGGGTATGTATGGAATTGATTTATCAGATATTAAATTCAAGATACATACTAATAATGAGAGGGGGGCAAATGCATGGATATCAGGAACTGGTGATGAGAGAGTAGTTAATTTGGGTGATGCTTTTTTTAAAATGTCGTCAAATAAGCAAATTAGGATATTGATTCATGAGTATTTTCATATTAAAGATGATAAAGTATATAGTAATGAGCCCAAATATGTAAATGATGTTTTTTTACCTGAGCCACCAGAGAATATTAAAAAATATATAATCGATGTCTTATGTGAAGGAGATGAGATTTCAATTCAGCAATTTAATAATCCTATAAATAGATTAAGTGATCCTCAATTTTATAAAAATGAAATTAATGCCTATACTAAAGAAAAAGAATTAAATTTTAATCTTACACCAGAAGAAAGTTCAGAGCTAGATTATCGTATTTGGTATTATTCAGAGTTGAGAAAACTTGCAGATGAATATTACTACAATTAATAAAACAACTAAAATGAAATTTGTAAAAGCTCGTTTATCAATATTTATAGTATTGTTTATATGTTTAGTTCCTCTAGAGATTCTCTCTCAAAATGAGGATTTAAAGATAGAATTTCATTATCAACATCCTAATGAGTTTATTTGTGAAATTAAGAATATAACAAAATATCCAATTAGTATTTTACTAAGTAAAGAAGTGCTAGATGGACATAGTGATTTGCGTTATGACATTGCTAAAATCAGTGGTGGAGATACTATTAGATATGTATTCTATGGTTTAATGAAGGATTTTAATAATCAGAGTCGAACACTACGTATAGATTCAGGACAGACCTATACAATTTCTGATAAAGAATCTTTTCTTGAACGATTTGTTAAAGCACATATATATATAATATATAGTGTACTAGGCCCCGCACCAATATCTGTGAAGTATTATATAAATGCATTTGACTTGGATGAAATTAGGAATATAAAAAGGATTAGAAATAACAATGAGCGTGGAAAGACGTACAATGAAAACAATTAACATCCTCCTTTTATTCCTCATCCTCTTCTCTTGCACAACTAGCACTAAGCAATCGGAAGAAGAGGTAGTAGAAGTAAAGCTAACAAAGCTAGAAGAGCTGTTGCTTTTGCCAACAGACACTGTGATGGATTATTATGATCTATCTAATGATAGTATCAGTGAGTTTCCCGACCTGTCTAGTTATACGATTAAGTCATTGGATTTGTCCCATAATCAACTAGATACTGTGATAGTGGATTATATGCCCAAAGATATTGTGAGCCTTAATTTGTCGCATAATGTGTTTGAAGGTATTTTAGATTTTAGTATAGACCCTAAATATCTATTGTCATTTGAAGAGAGAGATAAGTTATATGATAAATATACAATTCGCGAAATAGACTTGTCATATAATAAGTTAACATACATAGTTATAAATTTCCCTCTTCGTAAAATAGATATTTCTCATAATGATATAATTGCTGTATCCTTTGAACACAGAAATATTGAGTATTTGGATATATCTAATAACCCAAACATGAGTAATGTTGTAGGTTTTGTTCCAATGTTGATAGACACATTGATTCATAATAATATAGCTAATGATAAAAAATTAAGAGAAAGTAGTATATATATATTGCCTAATGATTCATTATAGATAATCATTAGCATATTGATTGAAATTAAATTAACGCATTACAATGAAAACAACTAACACCCTCCTTTTATCCCTCCTCCTCTTCTCTTGCACAACTAGCACTAAGCAATCGGAAGAAGAGATAGTTGAAGTAAAGCTAACTAAGCTACAAGAATTGTTTGGAGAGCAATATGAGAAAATAATTAATGGAATTGACAAGTTTAAGAAAAATCCCAATGCCATACTTAATGCACTACAAATAAATTATTTTTTGTCCCTAGTTAAGCCTCTTAAGACACTTGATGACAATATAAATCAATCAATGAAGTCTATTTTTGAGGCGAATGAACTTTATCTTGCCATTCAATTTTCAGACTTTAATGATATAAACTACATTGGTAATAAAAACAAGGTATTAAATAGATTTGAATCTTACCTCAAAGCTGTTTGTGAATGTAATTACACCGATTATTCTAATGTTGTGATAGATAAATACGCTTATATATATAGAAAGGGGCATATTTGCAGTTCATATATTATAGCTAATTATTTAAACAAAATCGATTCTGAAGGTAAATATGAAGATGTAATTGAGGGTAATAATAAGTTTAATTCTTTGTATTATCCGTTCTTGTCTCTCAAGGATGGAATAGAATTTTCCAACTTGAATAATAATCATGAGTTTATTAAATCTAGGATTTTGAAAGAAAATATAAACATAGAAGAAAATATTTTATCATTATTACCACAAAATGCATTAGTTGCTGGGTACGATCAAGGCATTAGTAGATTATTAATTTATTTATCAAAAATACAAGCAATATGAAAAGAAAACTAACTCGTAAAAGTTTAGATGAACTGGCTTTAATAATGCCAGTGTTAAGTGAAGATGTTCAACGCAGATACGTTGGGGGCGGAGATGGAAGTGAAGATAATCCATTTACAGAAGAGGAATATGACAGTTTGATTAATGCTGGTACGTGGAAGGGAGGATATGTGGAAAGTTGGGGTTACATACATGGTGGAGATGAAGTAGTGATTACGGGTAACGTCAGTGGCTCTCAAAGTGGTGTTTCTGGAAATAATGATAATGTGTGGGAAGATTGGGATAATGACAGAGGACCGCAAGGCGGATCAGGATATTGGGGCGATTCTGG
>JAAYFB010000323.1 GCA_012728465.1 Proteiniphilum sp.
ATTTCACTCCCTCTACCTTGGTAGCGATTGGATATACCAAATAATAAAGCCCACGCCGGTGCCAACAATACTAACGACGAGGGCTTTGATCCAGCCTGTGAGATTGTCGATTTTTTCAAGCAGGTTTTCTAATTTAATAGCAAACTCTGCATCCGCCTTCTCTAAAGCAATGATGCGCTTTTCATGATCCCGAAGCTGATCACGGATCTCTTTATGAGCTGCGCAAACGTTGTTCATCACCCCACCTCCATATAAGCCTGCCCGGGCACCACCGGCACCCGGGCATAAAAATAACGCCTCTGCGGCGTTATGTTAAGACGCTTTATTGTCCAAATGTGCCTTATCCTAGTATCTCAATAGTCCTTCTAGCAATTTCTATTTCAACTTCACTTCTAATAGGATATTCTATACTACCTATTAACCTTACCTCGGGCACTTCTTCTATTGTCATTACTTCTGCCATTACTAAAGTCGTATATGAGTTTACTAATCTTTTTTGTATAACGTTCATTTATATGACCCCACTTTCTATTAATAAATTTATTGTGTTTAATTCAATTTCAGCCATTAATACCTCTTTTTCGGAAGGTTTAAGACTTTCTATCAACTCTTGTTCTTCTTGTCTTTGCCTTTCTAATTCTTTTTCTGTCAAATAACTTTCAGAAGGCTCAATAAGCATTTTTATATTGCCTTCTACTTTCCATTTTCCATGTTCATCTGTAATATGCACTTATTTCGCCCCCCACAATATAAAATAATCTCCAGTACCAAAATTATCGTACTCAGCTTTTAAACTAATCGATGTTATTGCATCATTTTTATTTTTCCAAGTGCCATTACCTGCATAGTAAACATTGTCTATAAACGCACTACTAAAAAATAAAAATTTGTTTTTATTTTTATTAGCGCCAATTATTTCAATTATAGTATCTGAACCATTAACTCGTATTCCTGATAAGTCAACATAAGTAGATGTATTAATTACATTCGTTGAAGTAGTCGCACTTATTAGACGTGTAGAGTAATTACTTGACTTTAAGTCATTGTTGAAACTCACTATGGCTCTGCCATAAAAACTTGCGAAAATTTTAAAATTTTTGTATTCGCTTGGTATATTAAAAAAATCAATTTGTACAACAGGATTACTAACATCCGCTTCTGCAATTTTTTCCCAAGCACCATCATATAAATCCTCAATCGATTTACCACTAACGGTTGCGGCGTCACCAGTAATATCAGCAGGCAACTTCCCATTTTCATCTAATCTTAATATTTTATTAGGCTCTGCTTGCGACACAATTTCTGCCTTATGTGCAGCAAGTTCTTGGGCAACTTCACCTACTTCTTGGTCTGTGTATGCTTTTGCTGAATTCAGTGCGGCATCTGCTTTTGCTTGTGCGTCATTTTGTATGTCTGAAAAATGCTTTCCGTCAACCATATCTGAACTTTTTCCAGTTAGTGTTCCAGGTATGTTTGGTAGAGGAACGAGTCCTCCGCTGTCCAACTTCAATACATTGTTAGGTCCGTTACCTGCATGAGCACCATCCAATAAATCCGCATCTAATCCACTTCCATCGCCATCCACTGTCTTTACTTTCGCTAATACGTCTGCGGCAGTATAAGCACTTGCGTTAAGTTTATTGTTCCATGCAGTTCTTTCAGCATTGGTGATATGTTTTACATTATCGCCTAAATGTGCTGTAAGGTCGGAGGCTAATGCAAAAGCTGGATTATGTGCCTCGTTTCCGTGGGTAGTCGGAGTAAAACTGCTCGGCTTGCCTTGTATGTCATTCCATGCTGGCAATTGGTCGCTCCTGCTGGTCTTGGCTATATAGTAGCCGCTGGAAATACCGTGAGATTGTTTCGAGTTTGCGTGTGTATTTACTTTAGCTTGGGCTCCAGCCGGGGTCTCATGTCCGCTATGGGGAGCTGCCGCATCCATGTGCGTCTTAGCC
>JAAYFB010000324.1 GCA_012728465.1 Proteiniphilum sp.
GCCAACACTATTAAAACCTCTTAATAATGGCACCAAAACTTAACAATAATTGCGAATGATAAGTGATAATGATAGTGTTTTATTTTTATTTCTGTCAATGTCATTTGATATTTTGAGTTTTCGCAATTAAAAACTGTCAATAACGTTTGACATTTAGAGTTTTTTGAAAATAAAACAGCCAATGTCGTTTGACATTTGGGGGTAACTTTAGGAGAAGGCTCTAATTAATATTGGTTTTATATCATTTTATATTTATGGTGAACTTCCAAACTTACAAATTATATGATTGCGATAGCCATTCAACAAAAAAACAAAGACGGACCCCAGCCACAGGATCCGCCTTCTAAATAAATAATTGATTCGGGCGAACTCACGGGAACGCCACTACGACATATTTACCTTTATCAATGGACAATCAAATATGATTGTATCTACAATATTATTTTTGCTCAGGACGTGGAAGCAACACTTTTCTTGAAAGCTTAAACTTACCACTTCTTGGATCTACATCCATTAGTTTAACTTGAATAACGTCGCCTTCTTTAATTCCAGCATCTTCTACTGACTCAAGGCGTCTCCATTCAATTTCAGAAATGTGCAATAGTCCATCTTTTCCTGGAAGGAATTCGCAGAACACTCCGTATGGCATTACCGAACGAACTGTTGCGTCATAAACTTCACCTACTTCAGGAACAGCTACAATACCCTTAATTTTATTAACAGCAGTATCAATTGACTGTTTGTTGCTTGCAGATATCTCTACACGACCTTTATTTCCAATCTCTTCGATTGTAACAACTGCACCCGATTCTTCTTGAATACCTTGAATGATTTTACCACCTGGTCCTATTACAGCACCAATAAATTCTTTAGGTATCTCAAGAACAACTATACGTGGGGCATGTGGCTTCAAGTCTTGTCGTGGCTCAGAGATAGTCTCCATCATCTTTCCTAGAATGTGGTGGCGACCTTCTTTAGCTTGAGCTAGTGCTTTCTCCAAAATTTCGTAAGAGAGACCATCTACTTTAATGTCCATCTGAACGGCAGTAATACCATCTTCAGTTCCACAAACTTTAAAGTCCATATCACCTAAATGATCCTCATCACCTAATATGTCTGAAAGTACTGCAAACTTTTGACCCTTGTTTTCTGAAATAAGCCCCATAGCAATACCCGAAACAGGCTTAATCATATTTACACCAGCATCTAACATTGCTAAAGTACCAGCACAAACTGTAGCCATTGACGAAGAACCATTAGATTCTAAAATCTCTGAAACAACTCTTACTACATATGGATATCCTGTAGGAATCATTTGCTTAAGAGCACGGTGAGCTAGGTTGCCATGACCAATCTCTCGGCGACCAGTTCCACGGTGTGCACGAGCCTCTCCTGTTGAGAATGGCGGAAAATTGTAGTGCAATAAAAAACGATCTGTTGAGTGATTTAAAACATCATCAACAATTTTCTCGTCAAGCTTTGTACCCAATGTAACAGTAGTTAGAGACTGAGTTTCGCCACGTGTAAACACAGCCGAACCGTGCGGACCAGGTATATAGTCAACTTCGCTCCAAATTGGTCTAATCTCATTAACCTTTCTTCCATCCAATCGCTTACCCTCGTCAAGGATGCAACGACGTACTGCCTCTTTTTCTACTTCGTGATAGTATCTAGATGCCAAAGATACTTTTGAATCTCTCTCGTCCTCTGGAATAGATTCGATAAATTCGTCTAATATCGCTTTAAATGAAGCTATTCTTTCATGTTTATTTGGATTTTGAGCACCAGCTACTACAAGTGCCTTAGGATAACATATATCCCAAACTTGCTTGCAAAGCTCCTCATCATTTTCTTCATGTGAATATTCACGCTTAATGGCGGTTCCGCATTGCTCCATTAATTCAATCTGGATTTGACAATGCTTCTTAATCTCCTCGTGTGCCACCTTAATTGCATCAAGCAATTCAGCTTCCGACACTTCACTAAGTTCTCCTTCAACCATCATGATATTATCCATAGTAGCACCAACTACTACATCCATATCAGCTTTTTCTAATTGTGCGAAAGTAGGATTTATTACAAACTCACCATCTATACGTGCAACACGCACTTCTGATAGAGGTCCATTGAATGGAATATCTGAAACAGCAAGCGCTGCAGAAGCTGCAAGCCCTGCTAGAGCATCAGGCATATCCTGACCATCAGATGAGTACATAGTAACGTTTACAAAAACATCTGCATGATAATCATCTGGGAATAATGGACGAAGTGCACGGTCAATCAAACGACTTGTAAGGATTTCAGAATCTGAGGGTCTTCCCTCACGCTTCATAAAACCTCCGGGAAATCTTCCGAATGAGGCAAATTTTTCTCTATATTCAACTTGTAATGGCATAAAATCTACTCCGGGTGTTGCATCTTTGGCAGCAACTACAGTGGCAAGAAGCATAGTATTACCCATACGTAATTCGATAGCTCCATCTGCTTGTTTTGCTAATTTTCCCGTTTCGAGCGTAATCGTTCTTCCGTCTGCTAACTCGATTCGCTTGATAATTGGATTCGTCATATATCTTGTTATTTAATAAATTTATGTCTAGTAAATTGCGCAAAGTTAACACAAAGTTTTCGTTTTGAAGTATATAAATGTATAAATAATTTGCTATACATTAGTCATATAA
>JAAYFB010000325.1 GCA_012728465.1 Proteiniphilum sp.
CCAATTCTTGAAGCTAAACAACAGCTTTGGCTCCAAAAACGCCTCCGAAAAGTTAAGGCATGTTATAAAACAGCCAAAAACACCCCAATCTCATTTGTGGTTGGGAGTGATTTGAACTTTTTACCCCAAATCTCATTTGTGCTTGGGAGTGATTTCTTCTCATAACTGCCATTTATATACATAAATAAGAGTGCAGAGAACCAAAAACTACCATTATTAAGTGATGAAGAGAGTAAATAAGTGCCAACACTATTAAAACTCTCTAATATAGACACCAAAACTTAACAATAATTGCGAATGAAAAGTGATAATGATAGTGTTTTGTTTTTATATCTGTCAATGACAGTTGACATTTTGAGTTTTCGCAATTAAAAACGGTCAATAACGTTTGATATTTTGAGTGTTTTGAATTTAAAACTACCAATGTCATTTGACATTTGGGGGTAATAAATTATTAGTGCTATAAATCTTTTGTTTGATATATGGTAAAAATGAAACTCGCGGAGTAACTATAGTTGCTCCGCGAGTTAGTAACATTATTCAATATATTGAATAGTTGTGTTTCTTTTTTTTAAGTGATGTACAATAGGCTTATAGCTCTTTAAGCATCTCTTCTACTGCCTTTTTCAGCTGCAAGTCGTCTTCACTCAATAGTGATTCGGGTGTGTTGTAAACCTCAATGTCGGGTTCAAGCTGATTATTCTCCATCGCTTTGCCTTGCATATCCACAACGGTTACTTGTGGTATGCCAAACACTAATGTTGGATCAATTTGCGTTTCCCACCACACAGCTGTCATAGTTCCAGGTACGGGTGCACCAACTAGTTTGCCAATGCCTAACTCTTTGTAAACCCATGGGAAACCGTGAGCGTTGGAGTAATTGCCTTCACCCATAACTAGTATCGAGGGTTTGTTCCATTTGTTGAATGGATCGCTACCTATGTATTGTCCACGTGGCTTAAATTGTTGGTACTCTTTGCCGCTAAGAAGTGTAGCTAAGTCGTCGTGAAGCCATCCGCCACCATTGAAACGAGTGTCTATAACTACAGCTTCCTTGTCGCGATATTTGCCTAGTAGATTCATATACACATTGCGGAAGCTTTCACTATTCATGCCCTGTATGTGTATGTATCCTAATCGGCCATTTGAGTACTTATCCACTAATTGCTCGCGTTGCTCTACCCATCTGGTGTATAGTAATGCATTTTCGGTGCCTTGGGATATTGGTTTCACAATCTCTTCAAATCTTTCATTCGTAGCTGGATTGTATCCGCTAATCATCACTCTTTTACCAGCCAATCCATCTAACAATTGCCAGTATGGTTTGTTGGCTTCAATGGTTTTTCCATCAATCTTTTCAACTATCACCCCTGGTTTAAATTTGCTATCTGCTTTAATAAGTGGGCTACCTATGATGATTTCCTTAATTTTTAGTCCGTCACCCTTGTGCGAATCATCCCAAAATACTCCAAGTGTAGCGGTTTGCCATCTATCACTACTAGCATAGTATCGTGCTCCTGTGTGCGAGCCATTAAGTTCGCCAAGCAGTTCGGATAGCATTTCTTGAAAATCGAAGTTGTTGTCGATATGTGGCAGGAAGCGTGCATAAGCCTTTTTGTACATATCCCAGTCTATGTTGTGAATGTTTTCATCATAGAATTTATCTTTCACTTGTTTCCAAGCATGGTTGAATATGTATTCACGTTCTTGTGCACTTCTGTAGTTGTAAGGGGCAGAGAAGGATATGTTTGTAACCTTTCCGTTATCTATTTTTTTGATGCTTCCACCAGCTACTAGGTATAAGTTTTTGTTGTCCTTATCAGGAATAAGTCGTCCAGCACCCACATCTTTGCTAATTAGCTTTGTGCTATTTTCC
>JAAYFB010000326.1 GCA_012728465.1 Proteiniphilum sp.
TACGAAAATGGCAAAAAGTGAATGTGGAAAACACGTTGTCATTTGACAACGTCAAATTGCAAATGATATTTAACACGCACATTTATTATTTACGTTAAATTTAGATGTATTTCACATCTCGATTAAGTTAATTTTTTAACAATATAGGTTTGTTGAAAAATAATCGTCAAATTTTTGTATCAACATAATAATAATTAGCAGCAATTATTTTCCCTTTAATAGTAACGGACGACTATAATATCCGAAAAAAAGCAAAACTTTGACAAGGCTCTAAATTAGATTTTATAATAAATCAGATATCCACAATTATTTATATCTTTGACTTCAAATAAAACAAATAGGTTTCATATGAATAACTTTTACATACTATTGATTTGTGCATTACTTCTTTCATTATCATCGTGTGGCAAGCAAAGTAAAGCCAAAGAATCATCTCAACCTCAAACAGACATTACTCAAACAGATAATGTAAATGAATCAACACTCCTTTTTGAAAAGTTAATGGACTCATTTAGCTCTAACTGGAGGGATGAAGAGCCTGCCTCGGATGCGTATCCAGAGTATTTTGGAGGAGTTTTTATTGACAACGATAATATTTTAGTAGTTGCAGTGGTTGGAGATGAAGCTAAGCATCGAAAAGAATTAGCCACTATATTAGAGAGTGACAATTTCAAAACAGAGTTGTGCACCTATTCTTATCGTGAGATGATGGAGATTATGAATGAGATAGATGAATTTTTAAGCAACCCATCCATACCTGAGGGGCACCCAGTTATTCAAAACTTTGGTGGAGCTATGGCTGATGTATTTGAGAATAGAGTAGTTGTAAATCTATTAGAGGTAAACGATGAAGTGATTAGTGCTTTCAAGAAGGATGTAAGTGATTCTGATGCTGTCTCATTTGTAGAGGGCACATTGATGGACATTAATTAGTTGCCTCAAATGTGGCACCAATATATCCAATTACTCTGAAGAAATATGAGACAAACCATCTAAATCAAATTTAAATAGGCTTCAATTAAACGATAATTGGACCCTTTATTTATGTCGTTTTAATAGCACAATCAATAAGAACTTTTTCACCATATCAAAGTGCTGAAATACAGTCCATTTGCATGTAGAGTAATTACCCAAAGCATGACAATTAACACTATAAGCTATGAATTGACATTGATTTGCTCTATATTTGTAGAAAATTAATCTAAACATATATTGAGAGAATTATTAACTTAACAAAGTTTTTCCAAACATGAATCTAAATTTTAAAACAAGTTTAAAAGCATTTTTGCTCGCATTTTTGTCGAGTATATTGCTCGTTTTATCGGCTTATGGCCAATCTGGAACAACCACAAATGTACGCGGAACAGTAACTGATATTAGTGGAGAACCCATAATAGGTGCTAATATATTACTAGAAGGTACATCTACTGGTACAATTACAGATTATGATGGTAACTTCACTATTCAAGCACCTGCTAATGGGTCGTTGCACTTTTCGTATATCGGTTATAAAACGCAAACAATTGCAATAAACAACCGAACTAGCATAATGGTGGTATTAGAAGAAGATACCGAGTTATTAAGCGAATTAGTGGTTATAGGATATGGTAGTGTTAAAAAAGATGACGCTACTGGTTCTGTAACAGCTATTAAACCTGACAACATAAACAAAGGCCTTGTAACCAATGCCCAAGATATGTTATCTGGAAAAGTCGCTGGTGTTAATGTTGTTTCGGGAGGTGGAACGCCTGGTGGTGGCTCTACTATTAGAATTAGAGGTGGCTCGTCATTATCAGCTAGCAATGACCCCCTTATTGTTATCGATGGTTTAGCCATGGATAATGATGGAATTAAAGGAGTTGCTAACCCATTAACTATGGTAAACCCTAATGATATTGAAACTTTCACTGTATTAAAAGATGCATCAGCAACAGCCATTTATGGTTCTCGTGCTTCAAATGGAGTAATCATCATCACCACAAAGAAAGGTACAGCTGGAAGCAAGCCTAAAGTAACTTATGAAGGAAATATGTCATTAAGTAATGTAAAAAATACTATTGATGTATTATCTGCGGACCAGTTTAGAAGCTATGTGAAAGATTTATATACTGGCGTGAATGAAGAAGCTGTTAGCAACCTTGGTAATGCAAATACCGATTGGCAAAAACAGATTTACAGACTAGCAGCTAGCACCGATCATAATATTAGTATATTGGGTGGATTAAAGAACATGCCATATCGTGCATCAGTAGGATTTACTCGTCAAAATGGAATTCTTAGGACATCCAACTTTAATCGTGCTACGGGTTCGGTTAATCTTAGTCCATCATTATTCAATGATCACTTAAAGATGAATCTGAATGCAAAAGGAATGTATGTAACTAATAGGTTTGCAGATACAGGAGCAATTGGTTCAGCTGCTGCTATGGATCCTACACAGCCTGTAATGTCAGATAATCCTGTACATAAGAATTTATTTGGTGGGTATTTCCAATGGTACACTACTACTGAAAAAGATGGAATTCAACAACAAAACTATAATACATTAGCCGTTAAAAACCCTGTTGCTATGTTGATGCTAAAAGATGATAGCTCTGTAGCTAAAACATTTACAGGAAGTACTGATATAGATTACAGATTTCATTTCTTACCCGAACTGCGTGCTCACTTAGGATTAGGCTTAGACTTATCTGATGGTCAGCAAGATTTATATATTGATAAGGCAAATTCAGATAGCCATCCACACGGTAGAGAGGGTTGGGAAACAGTTTTTAAAACAAACAAGTCGCTTAATTATTATATGCAATACATTAATAATATAGGTGATATGCATAATTTTGATGTAATGGCTGGATATGAGTGGCAACACTTCTATCGTGAAGGTAACAACTACTATATTGGCCTAGACGGATATTTGCCACAAGAGAGAGAATGGAAAAGCGAGAACTATCTGGTTTCTTTCTTCGGAAGGTTTAATTATAATCTAGCAAACAAGTATCTATTTACAGCAACCGTTAGAAACGATGGCAGCTCAAGATTTGCAAGCGAGCATCGTTGGGGTATATTCCCATCATTTGCCTTCGCATGGAAAGTTAGCGAAGAAGGATTTATGAAGAGTCAACGATTATTTTCTGATCTTAAACTTAGATTAGGCTATGGAATTACAGGACAACAAAATATTTCTCAAGGAGACTACCCTTATATTCCAGTATATTCGGAAAACAAAGATGGTGCATACTATCCTATTGGTGATGAATTTCAATCAACATTCCGTCCAGATGCTTATAACAAAAGTTTAAAATGGGAAGAGACAACAACCTACAATGCAGGTATCGATTTTGGATTCCTCAATAATCGCATCACAGGAGCAGTAGATTATTATTTACGTGAAACTAATGATTTGATAAACGTAATTGAGATTCCAGCAGGTACAAACTTCAAGAACCGAGTAGTAAGCAATATCGGGTCTATGACCAATACTGGAATTGAGTTCTCTATCAATGGTGATGCAATTAGCACTAAAAACTTTACATGGAATCTTGGTTACAATGTTACTTTTAATCGTAATAAGATTACTAAACTAACTGCTGGAGATAGAGATAACTATGTTGTTGAAACTGGAGGCATATCCTCTGGAACAGGAAACCACGCACAAGCTCATGCTGTAGGATTCCCCGCTTCATCATTCTATGTATATGAGCAAATATATGACAACAATGGTAAGCCTATCGAGGGACTATTTGTTGATAGAAATGGTGATGGAACGATAAATGATGATGACAAATATTTTTTCCATAACCCTGTTGCAGACGTGTTGATGGGTTTATCTTCAAGATTATCGTACAAACATGTTGACCTTAGCTTTACAATGAGAGCTAGTCTGGGCAATTATGTGTATAATGATGTAGCATCACGAAGTGCAAATGTAGGCATTGGTGGTATTTGGTCAACTTCTGGTTTCTTCTCAAACAAACCTGTATCAGCATTTGATACAAACTTTAGAGGATTGACAAATTATTACTTCTCTGACTATTATGTGCAGGATGCGTCATTCCTCCGCATGGATAACATTACGTTAGGGTATAACTTTACCCATCTTGCACCAGCAACATTATCAAATGCTAGAATATACTTCTCGGTTCAAAATCCTTTCGTATGGACTAAATACAAAGGGCTCGATCCCGAGGTGTGGGGAGGTATAGATAATGATATTTATCCACGTCCGATGACAACATTAGTAGGACTAAGTCTATCTTTTTAATTAACAGAGTAAATAAAAACATATTATGAAATATATAAATTATAAACTTGTCTCTGTAGCACTAACACTACTTTTCTCTGTAGGTTTATACACATCGTGCATAGGAGATTTGGATGTAAAACCAATAGACCCGAGTGTAACACAAACATTCAACCAAGATGGGGTGTTTGCCAAAATATATGCTACACTAGCTCTAACAGGCCAAAATGGACCTGATGGAAATGGAGACGTTGATGGATTAGACGAAGGCACATCTGCTTTTGTACGTCTGATATGGAATTTAAATGAGTTGACAACTGATGAGGCTATATGTGCTTGGGGAGATACTGGAGTTCCTGAAATGAACTTCAATAGGTGGTCAGCATCTCATGACCAAGTTACAGGTCTATATGGACGACTTAACTTTAATGTTACATTATGCAATCATTTCCTAGAACAAACCGAAGGTTTAACTGACGACAAATCATTGAAGCAACGTGCTGAAGCTAGATTTATGCGTGCATTAAACTTCTATTACCTAATGGATTTATTTGGAAATGTACCATTTACAGAGGTGGTAGCAACAGAAGCACCTCAACAAATCAAGCGTGCTGATCTATTTAAATATATCGAAAAGGAACTTCAAGAGTGTGAAGAAGATATGTTTGAGCCAAAGCAAGCACCCTACTACCGAGCTGACAAAGTGGCAAACTGGTTACTTCGTTCACGTTTGTATCTAAATGCAGAGGTTTATACAGAAACTGCAATGTGGAGTGAAGCTGCGACTTATGCAAAAAAAGTAATGGATTCTCCATACAAACTTATTGATAATTATCCACATCTATTTATGGGTGACAATAAAGGATCAGCTGTAAATAAAGCACCAGACGAGATAATACTACCGATAGCGTCAGATGGAATTAAAACAAGAAGTTGGGGTTCTTCTCTATTCTTAATAGCATCTACTCGCACTAGCGGAATGCCTAACTGGGGTTCTACTGAAGGTTGGGGTGGAAATAGGGCAAGAGCTGCTTTAGTTAAGAAGTTCTTTCCTGATGGAACTATTCCGTCCAATGCAATGACCACGCCATCAACTACTGGAGCAGCTGATAAAAGAGCTCTATTCTTTATTGAAGAAAGAACCTTAGAGATAGAGAACGTTGAGATATTCAAACAAGGATATTCTGTAATGAAATTTAACAATGCCAGAGCTGACAATGCATCACCAAGTGATACACAGTTTCCAGATATGGATGTTCCACTATTACGAGTAGCAGAAGCTAATCTAATATATGCAGAAGCATTATTAAGATCAGGAGGGAGCAATGCTGAAGCATTAAAAGCTGTAAATGAATTAAGAAGACGTGCTGATGCACAAGAGTACACAACCATCAGTCTTGACAGAATATTGGACGAAAAAGCAAGAGAGTTCTATTTTGAAGGACATCGTCGCACAGACCTTATTCGTTACGGATATTATGGTGGTGGAGATTACAACTGGGACTGGAAAGGTGGAAGCCCTTCAGGGACAAAGTTCAGTGCTATATTTAACTTGTTCCCTATTCCATCTACTGACATGAACTCAAATGACAATCTTGAGCAAAACCCAGGTTACTAAAATAATAAACACTTGAAAATGATTATTAAAATGAAAACATATAATTATATCATAACATTTATTCTTTCCATTGGGCTTTTATTCTCTTGCTCTGATGATAGATTGAATCAAACAATTAATCCAGATGCAGAGAACGGAAAACTATCATTCGTGCTAAACGAAGGTGAGTACTCTAACTTTACCTATGTTTTAGAAGAAAAGAATAATGGTTTAAGCATGGAGACATTATATTGCTCACAACCTGATTATGGGTTCTCAGCAGCAGTTTCATATTATATAGAGACTTCCTTTAATGAAGATATGAGCGACCATGTTGTGCTATCTTCTTCAGTGCAAGGCGAAACTATAAACATCAACGTTAAAGAGATGAACAAGGCAATATTTGACTTGTATGGTGGTGATATGCCAACTCCTAGCGTTGAAAAGGATATTTACATTAGGCTTAGAGCAATAGTGAGTACAGCAACTAAAGACCCACTTACAACTGAACCAACTGTTAAGCCTGCCTACTCAAATGTTATTAAACTTACTGTATTACCTTATTTTATAGTCAATCTTAAACCTTATAATGAAGCTGAAAAGCTACTTCCCTATTTCATTATAGGATATGCAGGATGGGATAATAAAGATGATGGATATGGCACAAGTCTTTTACCATTAAGCGTTGTAGAAGGAAATGTTTACGACACAGAAGGACAAGGAATATATTCATACACTGGTTTCTTTGAGGCATCTAAATCATTTAAGCTAATACGAGACATTGGTTCTTGGAACGAACAGTGGGGTAATGCTGGTGGTGATGGTATTGACAATATAGTTCATAACGACGGAGGAGCTGGAAACCTAAAAGTAGCTGAAGATGGATACTATACTATTACTTTAAATTCTATCACCAACGAGCTTAAAGTAGAGAAAGCTTCTATTTCTCCTAAAGTTTATGATAGTATGGGTATTGTTGGTACAATAAACAACTGGGGCGACACACCTGATATCGCAATGAAATCATATCAAGATGTGAACAATCACGTATGGTATGCTGAATATACATTTGCAAGTGATGATGAATGTAAATTTAGATACAATAGCGACTGGGGTACTAGTTGGGGTGGTAATCACTTTCCAGTAGGATTGGGAGGTGGTGACAATATTAAAGTAGAAGCAGGAACTTATGTTGTCTTCTACAATGATATTGATGGCTCTTACACCTTTATCAAAAAATAGAATTACTATAACTACTCGTCATTGCACTATATTGTGCAAGATGGGTAATTATATTTAAACGTTTTACCAACAAACAAAACGAATATAATAATGAGAAAGACAATAATAAAATCAATATTTTTTATGCTTGTTGCAACTATATTTATAGCTTGCAACGACCCATACGCAGATCAATTTGTTGCAGATCCAACCATAAATGAACAAAAGCCATTACTCCCTAATGAGGGATTTGAGTTTAAGTTGGGTTCACAAATGGAGTCACCGATAGTTCTTACATCTGATGACTTAGATAATGGAATGAAGTTTGAGTTAGTAAAAACAACATCTCATAAACTAACCGAAGAACAATATATAAAATTCAAAGTTGAAGCATCTAATAGCAAGGACTTCACTAAAGTGATAGACCTGCCAACTGTAAGTGAGAACAATTCGGCTAATGTTTTAGCTACAGATATTAATGAGGCAGTTAAAACTCTTTATGGAAAGGCACCCAACGCAAGAGAATTATTCTTTAGAGTTAGATCATTCTTAGTAGATAATGATGTTACACTACAAATATCATCCGAAACTATCTTGGGTCCAGTTACTGTGACTCCCGTAGGGCAAGTAATAGAAACAGAGTACTACCTAGTTGGGAATATAAATGGTTGGAATATTGAAGACCTAGAAGATATCAAGTTTAGTCACAGTGGAAAAGATGTTTATGAAGACCCATTCTTCTCGATATTGGTTAATAACTTAATTAATGAAGATGGGGATGGATATTTCAAGATTGTGCCTAAGTCCAGCAAAGAAACAGCCTCTTGGGATGGCTTATTAGGCAACCCTATTGATGGGAATACCGCTCTTGAAGGAGAACTAGTGATTGGAGGTGATGCCATGAGAGTTACTGAACCAGGATGGGTAAAAATTAACCTCAACATGCTTGACTATACATATACAATTGAATTAATTGGTGAGATGAACCTATCACTATATGTACCTGGCGGATATCAAGATTGGTCGCATTCTACTGCACCAACAGTATATAGTCGTAACTTAGATTTTAAATACGAAGGGTATGTATATTTTGGCAAGGCCTCAGCTTTTAAATTTACTTCGCAACCAAACTGGGATGGTCCCAATTATGGTAATGGAGGTAGCGATGGTATATTATCAGATGATGGGGGCGCAGGAAACCTAAACATTGAAGAAGCAGGCTATTATAAATTAAATGTTGACTTATCGGCCAATCCATTTACCTATTCTGCTGTAAAAACAACTTGGGGAATAATTGGAGATGCAACACCAGGAGGATGGGATAACTCTACGGATATGACATACGATGATGAAACTAAGCAATGGAGTATCGTTGTTGAATTATCTGATAAAGAGTTTAAGTTTCGAGCAAATAACGGTTGGGATATAAATATTGGTGGAGCACTTGATAATCTAACAGATGGCGGTGATAATATTAAAATAGAAGAGTCAGGAACATATCTTGTGACTTTAGATTTATCTGATCCTACAGTGTACACTGCAACACTAACTAAACAATAAAAGTAATAACAAAAAAGCACAGCATTGCAGCTGTGCTTTTTATAATTTATACCTATGCGAAGAATAATCTCTTTATTAATAATTGCAATAGTATTTACTACAAATATCGTTGCACAACAACTAAAAGTAGATCCACATTTTTGGTGGAGCGGGATGCAAGAGACAGAATTACAGCTTTTGATACATGGAGATAATATAGCTTCATTTAAAGCTGACATAATGACTAACAATATAACATTAAAGGAGACTGTAACTCTTGATAGCCCCAATTACATAATATTATACTTAGACTTAACTAATAGTAAGCCTGAAAAGTTTGATATTGTTTTTACAAATGGTAAAAAGAAAATAACAACTAACTATGAGCTAAAGGCTCGAGAGGGTGACAAGAAGAACATTAAAGGGTTCGATTCGTCAGATGTATTGTACCTCATAATGCCAGATAGATTTGCTAACGGCGATTCATCTAACGATCAGATTCCTTTGCGAACTAATTACAAAGTAGATAGAGATAATCCTAATGCAAGACATGGCGGAGACCTTAAAGGCATATCCGACAACTTAGACTATCTTGTTGATTTGGGTATTACAGCTATTTGGCTAAACCCCGTTCTAGAGAATGATATGGAGGGTGGGTCTTATCATGGATATGCTACAACTGATTACTATCGTGTGGATCCACGATTTGGCAACAATGAGGAGTACAAGCAATTAATTGCTGATGCAAATTCGAAAGGCATGAAAGTGGTAATGGATATGATTTTCAATCACTGTGGTAGCGATCATCCATGGATGAGTGACTTGCCATCCAAGGATTGGATAAATAACTTAGATAATTATGTACAAACATCCCATCTTAAAGAGTCATTGTTTGACCCTTATGCCTCAAAGTATGATAAAGATACAATGGTGAATGGGTGGTTTGTTCCAACAATGCCTGATTTGAACCAAAAAAATAGACATGTAGCCAAATACCTAATTCAAAATAGCATATGGTGGATTGAGTATTCGGGAGTAGATGGAATACGCCAAGATACATACCCGTATGCTGATTACGATATGATGATAGAATGGTGCAATGCTATACAAAAAGAGTACCCAAATTACAATATTGTTGGAGAAGCATGGCTTGACAATCCAATTGGCACAGCAGTGTGGCAAAAAGATAGTAAGATAAACTACAATAAAGATACGCATCTTAACTCTGTAATGGATTTCCGATTTATGGGACTATCTCATTCTGCCTTTCTGGAAGAGACTGGTGAATGGAAGGGAGGATTAAGGAACATATACGAACATATGGCTTATGACTTTATCTATCCTGACATTAACAATGTATTGAGATTTATTGATAATCATGACACAGACAGATTTCTAAAAGAGTACCCTAGCAATCTTGATAATTGGAAACAAGCAATCACATTTTTGCTAACTATGACCGGCACTCCACAAATATATTATGGTACTGAATTACTAATGCACGGCGTTAAATATAATGGTGATGGTCACATAAGACTAGATGTTCCAGGAGGTTGGCAAGGTGATAAGACTAATCAATTTACAAGTGAAGGAAGAGACAAACTTCAAAATGAAGCTTTCAACTTTCTAAGTAAACTATTGCATTGGCGCAAAGGAAATGATGTAATTGCAAAGGGACAGATGAAGCACTTTGCACCACAAAATGGTGTGTATGTCTATGAAAGATATTTAGATAATAAAAGTGTGGTAGTTTTTATGAATGGAACTTCTAAAGAGACTAAAATAGAATTGGGTAGATATTCAGAATCTTTAAATGATACCTCAGTAGCAAAAGATTTTATTTCAGGACATAATATAGAGTTCAATGAAACACTTACATTACAACCCAGACAAATAATATTAATAGAAA
>JAAYFB010000327.1 GCA_012728465.1 Proteiniphilum sp.
GTTCATTTTTCCACCGAAATGTTCTTGTAATGTTAGAACTAAATAACTACTTTTGAGGGAGACCTTGGTTTGCATATCGTAAATAAAAACCGCGAAGTTTTCTTTACAAGATACTAAAAACCAGGGTCTTATCCTAATAATTCAATGCTTGTTTTGCTGCAAATCAGAGCATTATGAAAAATGTCATGTACTTAGATGCTAATCATATAATGTTTAAAGAAGATAATAGTCATATTTCACGAAAGTTGAACAAAGGAGATGAAGCCACTTTTGAGAAAATATATAAGCACTTTACTCCTCCTCTATTCTCATTTGCATCCCAGTATCTATCTAATGAGGAGGCAGAAAACGTTGTGCAAGAAACAATGATTTGGCTTTGGACAAATAAGAAGACAATTATTCCAGAAATGTCTCTTAAATCACTTCTATTTACAATTGTAAAAAACAAATGTTTAAATAAAATAAAAAGCGACAACACTAAGTATAGAATATTAGAAGAGATAAAAAACAAAGTATCTAAACAGTTTGATGACCCCGATTTTTATTACGAACAAGAATTAATGACTCTATATAAAAATGCTCTTAAAACTATGCCTGTATTATATCTAGAGTCATTTGAGATGAGCAGGGTTCAAAAGATGACTCATAATGAAATTGCAGAAGCACTAGGCATGTCAAAACAAACTGTAAATTATAGATTGTCGAAAGCACTTGAACATTTAAGAAAAGAACTAAAGGAGTATCTTCCTATTATTCTTGCATTATTAAGTTAAGTAATATTACACAGACGTATAAAGCAGAACAATTGCATAAATTACAATGAAATTTAAAACACAATCTTGTATTGCCATCTTTAAACGAACTCGATTACTATATTATCAAGCACTGCAACTCATACAAATATATTTCGTAACTTTGCACCACAATAATGAATCTCAAAGAATTGAATCCAACAATCTCATTTATAGGAGCAGGCAAAGTTTCTACAGCATTAGGATATGTTATTATTGGCTCTGGAATAAAAACTATATTATTGCTGTCCGGTAAAAGTGAACAAATATAATTAATGTGTACTCGGCTGCTGTATTTCAGCGGTCGAGTATCATTTTTTATTTCCAAGCCCCCCTAATCGAATAGTGTTGGATATGTACAAGATGAAGAAAAGGAGCAATAGCTCCTTTTTTATATATACCTACTATCAGAAGTAGTCTTTAACTGTCAAGCATTCAGATTCTAAGTATGCTAAAGATACTTTCTGTTCTTCCTCAGACTGTTCATCATATTGTAGTTGCTCGATAAACTCCCAAATGTCTTCAAGAATCCTTCGGAGTTGATAGAACTTTAAGCAGTCTAAATTGCTCTCGTAGCTTGGGTGTATCTCTTTATATTTTTTGAAAAAAATTGACTGCCAATCTTTTCGTACTATATCGAAGAAGTCAGCTTCAGCAGGAGCTAATTTCAATCCCTCCCAATCAATCAACACTATTCCACTTTCAGTTTGCAAGATATTGCCTTCATGGATATCAGTATGACAAAGGCAAGATTTTAAATTGCTGTTCTTTAACACAGTAGATAATTCAGTTAGTAGTTTAATGCCATGTAGGATGTGAAGAGCAGATGGTTGAATAAGCTCTTTTAGGGGTGCATTTAATGTGTCTATTTGTTCTAAGTGGCTTGTTATCTTATTTGTAAATTCTATATCAAAGTCTTCTTTGATCAATTGAGTACTGATAGGGATATCCTTTCCATGGGAATGGAGTTCTACAACAATTGATGCTAGATCTTTAACTTGGCTAGTAGTGAGGTTTAGTGCCAATAAATTGCTACCCTCAATATAAGTAGAGAGTAAATAAATATTTTCTTTATCTGCACACTTGAAACTCCCTGACAGAGTAGATAATGGATGTATTATTTTTCCCTTTAATTTAGTGTTAACATTTAACCACTCTATAATTGGCATATAAGCATCTATTTTAGAGGTCAGATAAGTTGTTGATGCTCTAGATTTCTCATAAACTTTCAATAGGTATTTGATATTGTCAAAATCTTCTACAATATAAGCTAAGGCAGACCAACCTCCCTCAATCTGTGTAATAGATTTAGTTTCTATATTATAATTTGACTTCAGTATCTTTTCAAACATACTTTATCCTCTTATCTCTATTATATCCCCCATTTTCGTACTAGGACACTTTGACAAAAAATCTCTCCGCAAATTCCAATCTGCTTTGCCAACGCCCTGAGCTGCTAGCTTTATACAATTTGTCCCATTCTTCTGGTTGATGGAGTCTATCATTTGCGAAATACGTTTTTGCTTTTCTCTATCTCGTGGGTCAAAAAGGTCGTGCATATAATTGGTTTCGCTGATGATATGTGTAAGTATAACTCCAGCCTTTTTATATTCGTAACCCTCACAATAAATCTCTTTCAAGGCACAACTAGCATGTTTAATAATCTCCATTGTATCAGCAGTAGGAAATGAAAACTGCATCGCCTTGGATGGAAAATATTGTTGCAAGTCTTCTCTATGGCGATTGGTATAAGCAAACACAATCATGCCTTGAGCCAGAGAATTTTGTTTTCTCAATTTGGATGCACAAGCAGATGCAAAGTTTGCAACAGATTCTCGTAATGAATCGAAGTCTGTAACCATTTCTCCAAAGCTACGCGAAGTACAAATTTGCTGTTTCTCAACTACCGAATCAGAGGTGATGCAAGGCTCTCCATGTAGTTCTAGCCAAGTACGCTCACCTACAACAGTCATTTTGCTACGCACCCATGAACGAGATTTTTGTGTTAAATCGTAAGCTGTTTTGATACCATAATATTCTAAAGTCTTGGTCGTTTGCCTTCCTATACCCCAGATATATCCTACTGGAGTTTTTTGTAAAGCCTTTGTTCTCTTTGCATCAGAATCTATGATGCACACACGTTTATATGCTGGATATTTCTTAGCATAACTATTGGCTAGCTTGGCTAATGTTCGTGTAGGAGCAACACCCAATGAAACAGGTATGCCCGAACTTCTAGAAGTCGTTTTCACTACCTTTTGTCCAAATTCAGATAGATTTTCAATACCAGCCAAGTCCAAAAATGCTTCATCAATAGAATACACATCTATCTCGGGAACTTGCTCTGCCAAAATAGACATCACTCTCCGCGATAAATCTCCGTAAAGTGTATAATTTGAGGAGAATACGTTGATGTTCTGTTGTCTTATTAAATCTTTTATTTGATAGAATGGAACTCCCATTTTCACTCCTAACTTCTTGACTTCCTCGCTTCTAGCTATCACGCATCCATCATTATTTGAAAGCACGACAATAGGTTTTCCTTCCAAATTTGGATTGAAAACTCGCTCACATGATGCGAAGAAATTATTACAGTCAATGAGTCCTATCATGATCAATTCTAAAACTTATAATTTTATATTTCTCGTTCTCCCAATACTTCATTCAAACGCAGAAGATATCCATCAGGATCTTTTACCAAAAATTGCAATTGCCCAAACTCTACATCATCAGCTCTATACCATCTTTCTTCTAATGGAATAAACAAAGGATAATTTGCAGCTTTAAGTCTTTCCTCAATTTTCTTAATATCATTAACCTCTATCTGGAAGTTTATACCTCTTCCAAATGGTGGCTCCAATGGTGCAGTTTCCCATTCCCTATCCAATTCATTGTATTGTTCTAACATGATTTGCGCTCCATCTAAATCAAGATAAGCGAACTTATCCTCAGGTCTATCATAGACCACAGAAAACCCGATAAGATGACACCAAAATTCGAGACTGTTATTTATATCTCGAACTATTAATTCAGGAACTAATTTTGACCAATTTTCCATATACTCAATCAAATACTGTTTGCAATTTATTAGACGTATTTGTATTCAAATCAATATAAAACTCACTTTGCCATTTCTGAGTTTTCTGGGCTTGTGGACTTTTCAAATGTTCCCAAGGAGGATACACTCTAAAACCCATTTTCCCTTTTTGATTGTTAGATGCTAGTATTTTATTTTTCAGTAAAACTTCTTTAGAGAAAAGGAATACACCTTTATGACTTTCCACCTCACAATATACCATCATATTGTCTGGAGCAGTATCATATTGATAGGCTTGATTAACATTGTTTTCATCCTTTTCCCAAGCCACCACAAATAAACCAGCTTTGGTTGGAGTTACTTTGCCTTTCCTATATCTTACAGAATGTTCGTTGAGTTTCAATCTAGCTCCTAGATACTCCACATTCTGATTCTCTAGCTCGATATCTGTCAATTCAATATCTGAGTCATGGAATATACTGCTATGCAATTGTTTTATAGCACTTACTACGTTTAAATGAGCCTTCATTCTAAGTTTTATTTCAAAAATCCTTGACTTCTAATCTCTTTAAGTGTTTCAACAATATCATCAGGTATTTGTGCATGAAAAAGCCAATTAGGATCAAATCCATTATAAATAGCTGTTTTCATTAAATAATGATTGTCGCCAAAATTATCACTTAGTTCTTTTAGTCCATCTTCAAATTCGATATGGAAATCTTCATGCAGCACTTTGATAAGAGTCAATATTTTGAAAGCTCTAGCCACTACATAAATATTAAATCGGTGGGCTTTATTGGGTGCTGATTTATTCAATTTAGCATTGTTCTTATTCAAAGCCTCATTCAGCATCAATAAATTGAGGCTAGCCTCTCCATATTTATCTTTCGTGATCTTCACATGTTCTGTTATTTCTGCACTCAATGACCTTATATCGCTTACCAAGGACATAGGAGAACGATAAACTTTTGTCGCTCTTGCCAAATCTTTCTTTATTTTAGTCTCCATTATCAATCTTCGATCTTGAACATTGTCAGTGCTAACCAATTCAAAGTACAATCTATTAGCTAGGATATAATCTTTTTTCAGCAAGCGTAAGATTAACTTATCCTTCTCTTTAGGAGGAAGATTGGCAATGGCTTTCTTAAATTCATCATCAAATTTCATAACTATTTTCCTTTTATTTGAGTGAGATATATTGTAATTAGTAGTCCAATGCTGATTTAGATGTATTGGAATTGAAATCTTGCTAGAAGATGTATAGTCGATGAGTCCGACCATTATGGATAAGTATTTCCATGCAATTCTATTTCCCAATTTTCATATTCAGGCTCCACAGTATAATCATTTAAGCAATATTGTTTTAAATAATCTGTAGCTCTTTTTTGCGCATAAGTATTATTTAAAACATTCCCCTCTTCATCTAATTCCAAGACATTAATGTAAATGGCAAATACCATTTCTATTGCACTAGGTTCTTCTCCATATAAGGAAAGATAATCAACACCTTTTAAATTGTAATGTGTTCCGCTTGCCATAAAATATGCAAATGTTCGAAGACAACCACTAAATGCATTGGATAACTTTGTCATGATATATTATTTGTTTATTTCTTTCTCCTCTTATTCTGAATACAATACGTCACAATTCCCCAAATTAAGAAATCATTTTCGATTGTCACTTTTATTGGGTCATAATTTTCGTTGGCTGGTTCGAGCCAAATCACATCTTTTTCTAGTTTGATATATTTGATAGTGAACTCGCCATCAATAAAGCAAACAGCCATATCTCCATTTAGAGGCTCTAGCGATTTGTCAATCACTAGAATATCACCATCATGCACATTGGCATCTATCATGCTATCACCCTTTACACGCCCATAGAAAGTGGATGCAGGATGTTTTATCAACTCCTTGTTCAAGTCGATAGCACTTTCCATATAGTCTTGTGCTGGACTAGGAAACCCAGCCTTGATTCCTCCATCTGCATAGGGCAAAGAGAGTTCTAGACTTTGGTCGGATGGATGTATTTTGAGGTTTGTTTTATTCATGGAGCAAAGGTAGGAAAGAATATTTTTATTCTTGATAGATTCTATTTGGCACTAACTATTCCTTCAAAAGCGTCATATAAAAATCCTCCAACTTTAACTTTCCATATTGATTTGCAATATTATCTTGAGCCATAGCCGAAAGGAAAAACTCAAATGGTCCATATGTTTTGGAAGATGTGAATGTTCGCAACACCCAAATAGAGAGTTTGCGAGTCCAATCTGGCAGAAAAGTAATCTTGAGAGGTTTATTCAAAACTCGCAATGCTATTTTGGCAATATCCTCTTGTGTCAGTATCTCCTGTCCTCCAGCAGCTTCCTCTTTGTTTCCATCAATCATCTTGTCAACGCAAACAACTGCTAGATCTTTACCATCTATAGGGTTGAGCTTAAACTGTCCATCACCAAACAAGTAAACTCGCCCCTTCTTAGCCATTTCTAAAAAGTCCTTCATATCTGAGAAAAAACCATTAGGACGCATAATGCAATAGTCCAAACCTGACGATTTCAATTCATTTACAAAACGTTCCTTTGCCTCAAAAATCTTTAAGTGTCTTTGTTTATCTCCATTAATGGCAGAAATATATTCAAATTTCTCTACTCCTGATTTTTCAGCTTCGTATAACAAGTTCACATTTCCTTGATAATCTACATCCATATAGGTTAAACCATCTTTTTGTCTTGTGATGCCAATGGTAGAAAACACCCAATCTATATTTTCTGCAATACCAATGAGTGTTTGGGGTTTGGTTATTTCTCCTACAAAAAAGTCGTCTACATTGGTGAACAATTTCTTTTGGCTTCCTTTCCTGATTAATACTCTTACCCAGTATCCTCTACTTTTCAACTCATTGACAATGTATTTCCCTAAATAACCAGTAGCTCCAGCAACTAATACTTTTTTCATATTCTTTTTGTTGTAAAGATAAGGTGATAAATA
>JAAYFB010000328.1 GCA_012728465.1 Proteiniphilum sp.
CAGAGCATTATCAAGAGTATGAAGTTCTTTGGCTTGGCGAGCGTGGCAGAACTTTCTTTTTCCAAAATGAGCCCCCCTACGATGCACCCAACCAAAGTATCTGGAGCAGTCAAAATGGAAGAGTTGATGGATATGCTGCATTCAAGGTTGCAAACACCGTGAAGGAACACCACACAATTGGGATGGGCTCTTATGCAGTATTTACAGGCACAGATGGAAATGTAAACAAAAAGAATGCTTTTGAAGTACCCAATACTTCTGGAGTAAAGCTTGAAAAGATGTGTACAACACGTTTCGCTGGATCGGGCAATATACAAAATGTGATTAATGCCACAGGGGGTAGCACTAGTGATGGAGTGAAACGAGTTGCATCTTACAATAATGGCTCGGGAACACAACCATATGATGAGAAGTTTGAAATGCCAAATAAGGAGTCTTACCCATCGTATATTAAGATGGAGTGATTTATTATAAAGATATTTTTCGGGGCTCGGCTTGAGAGTCGTGCCCTGAAATATAACAAAAAAGCCAGAGCACATAAATACTCTGACTTTGCTTTAAAACATGAAAAAACAATTTATTGTTTCTTCAATAAATCTCTAATTTCTGTAAGCAATAACTCCTCTTTTGATGGCTCTGGTACTGGTGCCGGAGCAGGTGCTTCTTCCTTTTTGCGCTTTAATGAATTCATAGCTTTAATAACAAGAAAAATGGAAGTACCAACAATAAGGAAATCCACCACAGCTTGAATAAATGATCCATACCCCCAAGTAACTGCGGGCGAAAGCTCTGCGCCATTGGCATCAATAACGGCTTGTTTCAATACTAGCTTGAAATCATTAAACTGACCATCACCAAGCACTGCTGCAATTGGAGGCATAAGAATATCATTTACAAATGATGTAACGATTTTGCCAAATGCACCACCAATCACAATACCCACGGCCATGTCAACAACATTTCCGCGCATCAAAAATTCTTTAAGTTCTGTTTTAAATGACATAATATTTTAGTTTTGACATATTAGCGACAAAGAAAACAATTCTTTGTCAATATTTAATAGATATAAAAAAAAATAACTCCTCATCAATAAAATATTTCAGCAATCATACACCTTGCCGAACCTCCACCATTGCTTTCAATAGTACTCAAATCGACCGATACTATTTTATTATAAGTTGCTATCACTTGCTCCTGCTCGGCAGTTAGCGATTTACGTGCTGATGCCGACATCACCATTATCGGATTTCTATTTCGACTCTTAACCTCTAGCATATTTCCTGCAAAGTGTTCAACTTGATCAAGAGAGATATCAACAATTACTTTTCCAGTTTCAGTTAGTCTAGACACTACCCTATTACGCTCCACCTCACTCTTTATAGACTCCAAACATATAATAGCCACTTGAGTACCCACTTCCATCATCACATTAGTATGATAAATTGGATTACCTACCTTATCATAAGCATCAAACACTACAGCGTCAAAGCCCATCTTGTTACAGAAATCATTCAACACCTCTTCGGATGTGCGCTCCGAGCGACAAGCATATGCAATATTCTTATCTCTATCTAAAATCATACTACCAGTGCCCTCAAGAAATAACCCTTTAGCCTCCCAATGGGTCAAATCTACAAGTTTAGGATGATTCATCTTTCTTCGCAACAACTTTAAAATCTCAGGTTTTCTTTCAGCTTGCCTATTCTTTGCAAACATAGGATAAAGCACTAATTCGCCACTAATATGCGAAGAAAACCAATTATTAGGAAATATAGAATCGGGCGTCCATGGTTCAGATGTATCTTGAACCACAATAACATCAACATCATTTGCCCGAAGGGCACTTACCAATGAGTCGAACTGGGTTATCGCTTCCTTATGCACATTCTCATGAGCCCCCCTTTGCTGAAAGCAATTATTTTGAGCCGTCTCTTCATTGAATGCAAAATGTGAAGGTCGAACCATCAATACTTTAGATGTCGTTTGCATATTATCACAGTGATTTATAGTGGTTGTTTTATTTGGGTATTTGATAATAAATATAAAATGATAATAGAAATACCAACCGTTATCATCATTGATACTTACAACATTAATATTATGCTATCGAAGAGATAATTGTCCCTTCATCTACAAAAGAATCTATTCTAATGCTTTAATTGATTTCTTTATAATATCAATAGCCTCACAAAGTTCTTCTTCGGTAATGATAAGGGGAGGTGCAAATCTGATAATATGCTGATGAGTTGGCTTGGCTAGAAGTCCATTTGAGGCCATCTCCTCACACACATCCCATGCCTCTTTGCCATTATGTGGCTCGATAACTACGGCGTTTAATAATCCCTTGCCACGAACCTCTTTTATGTAAGGACTATCTATTTTTTTCATCTCGTCTCGGAATATCTTGCCTAAATGCTCGGCACGTTCTGCAAGCTTTTCATCTCTCACAACTTCCAAAGCAGCAGTTGCCACTCTATTTGCCAATGGAAAACCTCCAAAGGTAGAGCCATGTTGTCCAGGCTTCATTGTCAACATTATGTCATCATCAGCCAACACCGCCGAAACTGGCAACACTCCTCCCGAAATAGCCTTGCCCAGTATCACAACATCAGGACGCACATCTTCGTGATCGCAGCAAAGCAATTTACCCGTACGAGCTATACCTGTTTGCACCTCATCAGCAATAAATAACACATTATGCTTTTTGCATAACTCATATGTAGCCTTCAGGTATCCATCATCTGGAACAAACACTCCTGCCTCACCTTGTATTGGCTCTACTAAAAATCCAGCTATCCTGTCACCCTTCTCTTCAAGTATTTTTTCCAAAGACGAAACATCATTGTAAGGTATTATCTCAATACCAGGAGTATAAGGTCCATAATCAGCACGAGCATTTGAGTCAGTAGATAATGAAACTATGCTTATCGTTCTTCCATGAAAATTGCTCTCGCAAGCTACAATTATAGCCTCATTTGCTGGTATTCCTTTTTTAAGGTAACCCCATTTTCGGGCAAGTTTCAAAGCTGTCTCTACTGCTTCGGCTCCAGTGTTCATTGGCAAGAGTTTATCATATCCAAAATATTGATGCATAAACTCCTCATAGGGTCCAAGACTATCATTGTAGAAAGCTCTTGAAGTAAGGCAAAGGGTTTCGGCCTGCATCGTAAGTGCTCCAACTATCTTTGGGTGACAGTGCCCTTGATTAACTGCAGAGTATGCTGAAAGAAAATCGAAATACCTCTTATCATCAACATCCCATACGTAGCAACCCATACCACGAGACAATACTACCGACAAAGGATGATAGTTGTGTGCTCCATACTTTTGTTCTTGATCAATAAACTGTTGTGCTTTATCTGTAATTATCATAATAGTTTGATTTTTTGTTAATAAAATAATGAGGAGCTTCCTACTTTCCTCACAACTGTGACGAAATCAGGAAGCGGGCAATAAAATACTTTTTACTCTACCTCAGTAAGCTTCAAGTTGCGGAAGAATATTCCACCACCTTCACTTTGTAGTCCAACAAAGCCCTCTGTTGCAAGGCTAGTACCAGTATTTTGATGCACACCATTAATATATACATCTACAACTCCATCATAAACAGAAATCTCTACTTTATTCCACTCTCCTACTGGTTTCTCATTAGAGCTAGTATTTTTTTCAATAACAGGGAATGCTGGTCTCTCTGTTGCACCTTCTGGCATAACAAACTCTTGCATATCAGAACCACCTAATAGTACAAAATCACCAGCCTTCTGATCTTTCAGTTGGCATTCGATACCCTTTGGAAAAGGATTTTTAGCCTCTTCAATCAATACAAACACACCGCTATTAGTAGCCTCACCATCCCAGCGATATTCTAATTCTAAATTATAGTTTTTGTAAGATTGTTTGGTATGCATATATCCCAAAGGTTCTCCTTTGATATATATTTCACCATTGACCACCTTATACACATCTGTTGCAGGAACATTTGTATCTTCAAGCACAAAGGCCCAATTAGATAAGTCTTTACCATTAAAAATATCGTTACTCTTTGACGTGCAACTAGCAAACAAAAGTAATGCTAGCGCAAATAGTGGGAAAATTGTTTTTCTCATTTACTTAATTATTATTTAGTTAGATATTATTACCAACAAAGTTAATAACTTTTATTACAAGAATGTAACATGAAGCTTACAAAAAGTATCAATGGGACAAATTTTGTCAATCACGTCATTACAAA
>JAAYFB010000055.1 GCA_012728465.1 Proteiniphilum sp.
ACAGGTATTAGCAGAATTGCATAAATTTGAAACAAACTAGCCATTGCCAACAGGGCACTAAATTGAAATATAGGTCGGTTTGTTTTGTGCGTTTGATAGGTTCCAAGTAATGGAAATACGGATAATAGCACCAATATGAGTGCAGGAAAGTCGGGAGTAAATCTCAAGAACTGTGGGTGCAAGCTAAATACTATCAGGGGAATATAGAAAGGCATCGATGTGCGCATGCGAATGATTCCAAACCTATTGTTGATTTCGGAAATAAGAAATGCAACAAAAAATATTGACAACGTTGATGCTGCAAATGATAATGTAGGAAATGATTGTAGAAGTGGTTCAATAGAATTCCAAACAAAATTGGAATCATTTATCGGGCTTTCGTCCAATCCTCTTTTAGTGAACATTAAAAAGCGCATGAGCACCACTACAATAGCCACAGCTACTGAGATGAAGCGGGATTCAATAAAGTATGTATTGAAGTTGCGATTAAGTTGTGTATTCATCTATCTCCCTCTTTTTATTTCTTTAAATCAAATCCTATATCTTTGCGATAGTAGCTGTTGTCAAATTTGATATTGTTTATATTGCGATACGATTTGCTCAATGCTTCATCCATAGTTTGGCCATATGATGTTATGGCAAGTACCCGACCACCGGCCGTTACAACTTGTTCGCCATCAAGTTTAGTGCCTGCATGAAAGACAATTGATCCTTCTATATTATTCAATCCCGAAATTGTTTTACCACTAACATAGTCACCAGGGTATCCTCCCGAAACCATCATTACTGTGGTTGCAAAGCGATTGTCTATCTCTAATGTTTTTGTGTCAAGTGTTCCAGTTGCTACTCCTTCAAACAAATCTACTAAGTCCGACTTGATTAGTGGCATAACCACTTCGGTTTCTGGGTCGCCCATTCTTACGTTATACTCTATGACTTTAGGCTCTTCATCTACTTTTATCAGTCCTATAAATATAAATCCTTTGTATTCAATGTTCTCTTTTATTATTCCATTTACTGTTGGTATAACTATCCTTTCCTCTACTTTGGTCATAAAGTCAGCATCGGCAAACACTACAGGAGATACAGCCCCCATGCCACCAGTATTTAGCCCAGAATCATTTTCGCCAATGCGTTTGTAATCTTTGGCAACGGGTAAAATTTTGTATGATTTGCCATCTGTAAGCACGAATACAGAGCATTCGATACCATTAAGAAACTCTTCTATAACCACTCTATTGCCTGCGCTACCAAACATGCCTCCAAGCATTTCGTTAAGCATAGCTTTGGCATCGACTATATTATCAAGAATAAGAACACCTTTGCCTGCTGCCAAGCCATCTGCCTTTAGTACGTATGGAGGCTTAAGAGATTCTAAGAATTGGTATCCTTCGTCAATATTGTTTGGCGTAATGGTTTTGTGTTGTGCAGTTGGGATATTGTGTCGATTCATAAAGTCTTTGGCAAAGTCTTTACTTCCCTCCAGTTGTGCACCCTCCTTGGATGGGCCAATTACTGCTATATGTTTTGTGCTATCATCATTTTTGAAAAAGTCATAAACTCCCTCCACAAGTGGAACCTCGGGTCCTACCACTATCATATTGATGTTATTCTCTAATGCAAACTTTTTTAGTTTAGGAAAGTCTGTTGGTGAAATTTCCACATTTGTCCCAATTGATGCTGTTCCAGCATTACCTGGAGCAATGTACAATTTGCTGAGATGTTTGCTGCTTTGCATATGCCATGCTATGGCATGTTCGCGCCCTCCTGAGCCAAGAATTAGAATGTTCATTATAATTATGATAGAGTTTAAATAATTGAATATGTCAAATTGAGTTGCAAAACTACTAAATAAAAGCATAATATTCGGTATAAACTTAATATAATGCTTTTTGGCTGACTAGCATCTAATCTATTTTAAGTTCCCCAACTGGATGTTAATTTATTTCACATTCGCAAAACAGACAAGTGTGAGTAAAATCTAAAATGTATAACTTATTTTTGGCAAATTGTTGATATATTGATTGTTGAATGAATTTAGTTGTTTAACATTATGAGAAAAAGTGAGCTAAACACATTTGTAATTGACAACATATTGTTCAAATCATCTTCAAACACATATGTAAATGACAATATATTGATGCGATTCTCCCTATGAATATATTGATTTGGTTATATTAACGTGTCAAAGCACATAAATCAACCTCTATTTTTAACATACTGGTAAAAATGTGGCTCAAACACAAATGTGTTTTAGGACTATTTGGTCACGGTGGACAAAAACACAAATGTAATTGAGTCACATTTTCTCTATTTTCTTAAAATACAAGTTGTGTTGACTCACTTTTTTGTCTCAATCCTTATGTAGATGTACATTTATTAACACTAATCGTGGTGGGCACTGTTAATAATACTATATTTCTAGCGCATTATAAAAAAAGTGTGACCAAATACATTTGTGTTCGAGGCGAAAAAGTTCATTTTATTTGTAATTACACTTCTACATGAAAGCTTTATAACTAAGAAATTAAAAAACACACTTGTGTTTGATAACTTTTAAACTATATGGAGAGTTTAAAACATTAAACTATAAAGACAGCAGCTTATACACACTATATTGATTTAGCAAACTCGAAATATAAACAACTATATCAATATGACTCACTTCCTAAACGGTAAACTCTGATTAGATTACCCACTAGATTCGTTATAGAGCCTATATGTAGTCTAATATGAATATTATTAGCCATCAACCACATTGCTAATATTATTGCCCATATTTCAGAAAAAGCTATCTTTGTACTCATTATGAATAAAAATAGAATTACACAATTATTTGGAATAAAGTACCCAATCATTCAAGCAGGTATGGTTTGGTGTAGTGGGTGGAGATTAGCTTCGGCAGTAAGTAATGCTGGAGGTTTAGGATTGATAGGAGCAGGGTCGATGTATCCTGACGTATTGCGCGAGCACATTCAGAAATGCAAGCATGCAACCGACAAGCCATTCGGTGTGAACGTGCCATTGATGTATCCACAGGTGGCGGAGTTGATGGAAATTATAGTTGAGGAAAAGGTTCCAGTTGTATTTACCTCGGCTGGCAATCCAAAAACATGGACAAAACATTTGCAGGACAATGGCATCAAGGTTGTGCACGTAGTTTCAAGTTCATATTTTGCGCAAAAGTCGGAGCAAGCTGGTGTTGATGCTATAGTTGCTGAAGGCTTTGAGGCTGGTGGACATAATGGTCGTGAAGAGACTACCACGCTTGTATTATTACCGCAAGTAAGCAATGCTGTTGATATACCCGTAATTGCAGCAGGAGGAATAGCTACAGGTGCTGCCATGGCTGCATCATTTGCTGTAGGTGCTGATGGTGTTCAGATAGGAACTCGTTTTGCCCTAACAGCTGAGAGCTCTGCAAGTGATGCATTCAAGGAGAGATGTTTATCTCTTCCAGAAGGTGATACAGTGCTATCATTGAAAAAGATTAGTCCCACTCGATTGATTAAAAATAAATTTTATGATGAGGTAAAAGAGATGGAAGATCGTGGTGCATCGGCTGATGAGATGCGTGAGCTTCTTGGACGCGGACGTGCTAAGAAAGGTATCTTTGAAGGCGACCTAGTTGAGGGTGAACTTGAGATTGGTCAAGTGGCATCTCTCGTTGACAGTGTGGTGTCGGCACATCAAGTTGTAAAAGAGATTATAGAAGAATACAACAAAACTATTGAATTGCTCTCTAAGCAAGCATTTTAAAATAAAACAATAAATATCGATATGAAGAGATTAAGTATATTATCATTTGTTATTCTGTTTTTGTCTGCTCACTCGCTATTAGCACAGCAAACAAAGCAGTTTACCCTTAACGAGCTAATTCCAGGAGGTAGTGATTATTATCAGTTTGCTCCCAACATTAGCAAGCAGTATCAGTGGTGGGGCGATAAGTTGATAGAAATAAAAGGAGACTCGGTATTTGTTATCCCCAATCCTTCAAAACATAATAAGAGTGAGCTTCTAGTCACTTTAAGCTCATTGACTAAAGATGGTGATAAGCTATATTCTCCCTCATTCTCTACAGAAGGATCTTCAATGGTAAGGTTCAGAAGTTCAAAGGGGTTAGTGATATATAATTTAGAGCGAAAAGAGCGTGAGGCTTCTTTTGATTATCCTGAAAGAAGTTCTAATCATAGCCTATCACCTAATAATAACTATCTGGCATACACTGTTGATAATAATCTCTTCATAATTGATAAGAATGGTGTCACAACAGCACTATCTAGTGATGATAACAAAGGCATCGTCTATGGTCAAGAGGTTCATCGTAGCGAGTTTGGAATTAGTGGTGGTATATTTTGGTCACCCAATGGTAGCAAAGTTGCTTTTTACAGAATGGATGAAACCATGGTTGAAGATTATCCATTAGTAAATGTATCAGCTCGTCAAGCCAAGCTTGAAGCATTTAAATATCCTATGGCAGGAATGACAAGTCATCATGTCACCCTTGGTGTGTATGATATTAATAGTGGCAACACTGTGTATATGAAAACTGGTGAGCCTGCTGAACATTATCTTACCAACGTTGCTTGGAATCCTACAAGTGATGCTATTTACATTGCTGAAATTAACAGAGATCAAAACCATATGCATCTAAATAGATATAATGCTACTACGGGTGCTTTTGATACTACTCTATTTGAAGAGAAGCATGACAAGTATGTAGAACCTGAGAATCCAGTATTGTTTGTGAAGGGTAATGATAATCAATTTATATGGCAAAGCGTGCGGGATGGTTATAATCATCTTTACATATATGATTTATCGGGCAATTTAGTGAAGCAATTGACTAAAGGTGATTGGGAGGTGTCATCCGTAATTGGTTTTGATGCGAAGGGGCAAAACTTATTCTTCTCCTCTACTAACCCTACGCCTATGGATAGACACTTGTATAGTGTGAATCTGAAGAGTGGCAAGTATTCGGAATATAGTACTGACATTAAAGGTACACACTCGGCATCACTAAGTGGTTCTGGAAGATATCTTATAGATAGATATTCGGCACATAATATTCCTTCAGCTGTCGATCTAATAGATACAAAGTCTAAGAAACATTCATTGCTTGCACAAGCAAATAATCCTTTTGAGGGATACGATGTTCCTAAGGTGACGAGTGGTACAATTATGTCGGCTGATGACATAAATCACTTGCATTATAGAATGGTAAGACCAGTTGACTTTGATCCGTCTAAGAAATACCCCGTAGCAATATATGTTTATGGAGGTCCACACTCTCAGATGGTGCAAAATAGATGGAGATATGGTTCAGGTGGTTGGGAGTTGTATATGGCTCAACGTGGGCACATAGTTTTTGTATTAGACAATAGAGGAACCTCTAATCGTGGAATAGAGTTTGAGAACGTAACTCACAGACAATTGGGAGTTGAGGAAGTGAAAGACCAAATGCGTGGTGTAGATTTTCTTAAGTCATTGCCCTACGTAGATGCTGATAGGATAGGTGTGCATGGTTGGAGTTATGGTGGCTTTATGACAATTAATATGTTATTGAGGCATCCCGATGTATTTAAGGTGGGAGTTGCTGGAGGACCCGTTACCGACTGGAAATACTACGAGATAATGTATGGCGAGAGGTATATGGATACACCTCAAGATAATCCAGAAGGATACGAAGAAACGAGTTTACTCAACAAAGCTGATAAGTTGAAATCTAGATTATTAATTATTCATGGTGATGAGGATCCAGTAGTGGTGATGCAGCATAGCTTGCAGTTTATCAAGTCGGCAATTAATGCGGGCACTCATCCCGATTTCTTTGTCTATCCTGGACATGGGCATAATATGATGGGAAAGGATAGAGTACATTTGCATGAGCATATTACGCGCTATTTTGATGACTTCCTTAAATAGACATTATAAATAGTTTTGGTTATTAGATAATAGCCAATATATAAATAACAAAGTTATTTTCGTAACTTTGTGGGCATATGCAGTACGAACTTTTTAATACAGAGCAATTTACATTCTTTAGCCTAGGCAGTGGTAGTTCTGGTAATTGTTATTATCTAGGTAACTCTAAATATGGTATATTGATTGATGCAGGAATTGGTCCTCGCATCATCAAGAAGCGACTTGCCGAGCATGGCGTGGATATGTCAACAATTTGGGGTGTTATCATCACTCACGATCATTATGATCATATCCGATCTGTTGGGTATCTTGGCGAAAAACAAAATATACCTGTTTATGCCACAGAGGCTGTTCATAGAGCTATTTCTCGCACACCCCTGGTTAGGCAAAAGCTTAATGGCTCGGTTAGAATGATAAAGAAGTGGATTCCTTTTAAGATTGAGGACCTGAAGATTACCGCATTCCCTGTCCCACATGATAGTATGGAAAATGTAGGTTACTTCATTGAGTTTGGAAATCAAAAATTGATGCTTGCAACTGATATTGGTGTTATAACAGATGATATAAGGAGCTTTATGCTAAAGGCTAATCATTTGGTTATTGAGAGTAATTATGATGAGGACATGCTTGTAAATGGCAGTTATCCTCATCATTTAAAAGATCGAATAACAAATGGTACTGGGCATTTGAGTAACAAAGAAACAGCTCAGTTTTTAGCAAAGAACTACTCTGCGAAGCTTAAGAATATATGGTTATGCCACTTGAGTGGCGATAATAACCATCCACAAATAGCTTATGATACTGTAGCAAGTGAGTTAGCTAGTAGTGGAGTAAAGGTGGGTGAAGAGGTTAAGCTATCTGTTTTTGGACGTAATGTTCTCTCGGAAAAGACTATTCTATAAATATATCAAATCACTTTATATCTATGAAGGTTCTATTTGTCTTTAGTGGTTTACCACCATACATGGATGCGTTGCTTAATAAGATATCCGAAAAAGGGGTAGATTTAATTGCAGTTGTTGCTGCAGGCAAAAGTGCGTTATTAGGTAAAGGAGTAAAAGTTGTAGAGGCTAATAACACCAATTACAAAATATTAGAGACTAAGGAAAAGATATCTTTGTTGGGGAAGAACTATTTTCCAGAGCTTTATAAAATAATTGAAAATGAGAAGCCTAATATAATAGTTGCAGGTTGGCCTTATTTTTTAGCACTATCATTTCAGCCCAAGCTGCGAAAGATTATTAAGAGATACAATATTAAGTTTGTTATTCGAGAAATACCATTTCAAACGCCACAGTATGGCAAATTAAAATCCTACTTTAAAGAAAATCCTATGTATGATGAGGATATGAATCTTCTTAGCAAAGGGTTAGGTTTTTATATACGTCAGTGGTTGTTAATGCAGTTAAGAAGATATTGCTACAAGCATGCTGATGGTTCGCTAGTATATTCTTCCATAGGAAGCGAAATAATACCTACTTATGGAATAGCTAAAGAAAAAGTATTTGTTACATATAATTCTGGTGATAGCGAAAGTCTCATTAAAGAAAAGACGAAAGTGATGTCATCTCCATTAATACTCCCTGAGAATCCTTTTAGGATAATACATATCGGTAGATTAGTAAAATGGAAAAGAGTGGATTTGCTTATTGATGCACTATTGTTAATACTCAATAAGTATCCACAAGCTGAATTGCTAATACTTGGTGATGGACCCGAAAGAAATAATTTGGAGCATAAGGCAAGAGCATTAGGAATAGAAAAAAATGTAATGTTTGTAGGCTCAATATATAAGCCAGCAGAGATAGGAGCATATCTGTATGCATCTTCAGTTTATGTGCTTGCAGGAATGGGTGGGTTATCAATCAATGATGCAATGACCTACGAGCTACCTGTAATATGTTCCGTTTGTGATGGAACAGAGGTGGACTTGATTGAAGATGGAATAAGTGGTTTTTTCTTCAAAGAGAATGATAAGTCTAGCCTTGCCAATAAGATATCAAAATTGTTTAGTGACTCTGAAAAGCGAATTTCTATGGGGAAAGCGTCTTTTGATGTAATTGAAAACAAAATAAATCTGGATACTGTTAGTAGTAGATATATTGAGGCATTTAAAAATATAAACTCCTAGCATCTTTAATAATAGATTATGAAAATTCTTCTTGTTAATACTTCTGATTTAAAAGGTGGAGCAGCTATTGCAGCCTATCGTCTAATGAAAACATTAAACGCAAATGGAGCATCTGCGAAGATGATGGTTGCGGAGAAACTGTCTGACGACAAAAACGTAATTCAAGTAGGAGATACTTTTCAGCGAAACTGGAGCTTTTATTCGGAGAGAGTCAATAT
>JAAYFB010000056.1 GCA_012728465.1 Proteiniphilum sp.
GAGCAATTCCATTTGGTTTATTGTCATTGTGGTTTGCTATTGGGGTAATTCCATTTGGAATCCTATCATTGTGGTTTGCGATTGGAGTAATTCCGGTTGGAATTGACTCATTGTGGTTTGCGATTGGTGTGTTTGTGCTTAATTTTCTAAATGCTCCACAAGTTAAGTGAGAGTTCTCTATTAGATTGTAAAGTATAGCAAAATGTGCAGCTATTATTTTACTGCATAACAAGGTGGTAATATATATTTTCGTATCCATATAAAATAATATAGATACGAAAACACTTAATATTCGGAGGGGTGAATACATGAGGCTTCACCCCTCCGAATGAAAATGTATATCTACAAATTATCTACATACCATTTCACAGCCTCCTCAAGTCCGGCTCTGATGGCATGAGTTGGCTCATATCCCAAGTTTTTCTTAGCTTTATCAATACTTGCCAGCGAATGAGGAATATCTCCTGCACGATTTGGTCCATGAATAATCTCAATATCTGCAATTTGAGAATCGTGTTGACTTAGAATATCCTTTAGATGAGAAATTAACTGATTAAGCGTAGTTCTATCTCCTACAGCAGTGTTGTAAACTGTGTTCACTGCATTTGGATTAGTGGTAAGCATTGCCAGTTCATTCATTTGAATTACATTATCAATATATGTAAAGTCGCGACTATAATCGCCAGTACCATTAATGGTTGGACTCTGATGATTAATTAGTTGCTTTACAAATAGAGGAATTACTGCTGCATAAGCTCCGTTAGGATCTTGACGACGACCAAACACATTGAAGTATCTAAGACCAATTGTTTCAATACCATATGTCTTGCTAAACACGTCTGCATACAACTCATTTACATATTTTGTAATGGCATATGGCGAAAGTGGCCTACCAATTACATCTTCCACTTTTGGCAATGATTCACTATCGCCATATGTGCTAGAGCTTGCAGCATACACAAAGCGTTTTACACCTGCATCTCTAGCTGCAACCAGCATGTTTAAAAATCCTGACACATTTACATCATTACTTGTAATTGGGTCTTTTATCGAACGTGGCACCGAACCCAAAGCTGCCTGATGAAGAACATAATCAATGCCCTCTACAGCCTGTTTGCAAGTTTCTAAACTGCGTATATCTCCCTCTATTAGTCTGTAATTGCTGTTTTGCATAAATGGCTCAATGTTGTGTTTGTGCCCTGTTGCAAAGTTGTCGAGACAAGTTACCTTATATCCTTTTTTGAGGAAATGTTCAGTAAGGTTAGAGCCAATAAAGCCTGCTCCGCCTGTAATAAGTATGTGCCTATTATTCATTATATCTTTTGTTATGAAAATGTAGTTAAGCATTCTGTATTTGTCAGAAAGAAACTATTCTTTTCTTATTAAATTAGTAATAATCGAGACAAAGGTAGTGTTTTTACATTACTTTCAGATTATATATGCAAAGGCAATTATTGTATCTATTTTCAAAAGTTCAAAAAAAATAAGGGACAAGCATTAATGCCTATCCCTTATATGTATATATTTTTATGGTCACTTATAGCTCGCAATACAAGCCATCATCTGACAAGTTTTTGCATGGATATCGCCATGTTTTATTTGCACTTTCTATTAGTTCATCAGCATTGTCGGGTCCCCACGAGCCTGCAGGATAACCATAGAGCGGTGCATCGGGGTCATTCTCCCAATAATCAAGAATCGGTTGCATAAACTCCCATGTAAGCTCCGCACCCTCTCCCGACATATATAGGGTGTTGTCTCCAATCATACAATCAAGAATTAGTCGCTCATAAGCCTCAGGTATGTAATGATCTTTTAAATCAGAATAATGAAAGTCCACATTAACCGACTTTACTTCGTAACCATTGCCAGGCACTTTCAATCCTGTTTTCAGAAGTATTCCCTCATCGGGCTGTATTCTCAGAATTAGCTGATTGCCTTGCTCCACCGCCCCATCTATGGACTTGAATAATTGTGCTGGCGAAGGCTTAAAGTGAATAACTATTTCGGAAACTCTAGTGGGCAATCTCTTTCCCGAACGGATATAGAATGGCACACCACTCCATCTCCAGTTATCGATAAAAAACTTCATTGCAAAATATGTTTCCGTACGCGAGTCTTTTGCTACACCATCCTCATCACGATAACCCTTTACTAGTTCCCCTTTTACATGCGATTCTGTGTATTGACCTCTAATTACATTACTCCTCAAATCATCTTTACTAAGAGGTCTCAACGATCTAAACACTTTCAGTTTTTCGTGTCTTATCTCTTCAGCATTTGCTTTAGCAGGAGGCTCCATTGCCACAAGTGATGCTACTTGCAAAAGATGATTTTGTATCATATCGCGCATCACTCCTGCATTTTCATAATACCCACCTCTACCTTCCACACCGATACTTTCTACGGCTGATATTTCTACGTGTTGTATGTAGTTTCTGTTCCAAAGTGGTTCAAAAATTCCATTCGAAAATCTTGTTACCATTAAGTTTTGAACAGTTTCTTTACCCAAATAGTGATCTATTCGATAGATTTGATCTTCCTCGAAGAAATCAAGCAATTGCTTGTTAAGTTCTTGAGCCGATTTCAGACTATTGCCAAAAGGTTTCTCAATAATAATACGTCTGAAACCCTTATGTTGTAAAGTTAATCCTTGCCCATATAAGTACTTAGGGATAATCGAATACAACTCAGGGGGAGTAGAAAGATAAAATATGTAATTATTGTTTAGATTAAACTTAGTATTAAGCTCCTTTAGTCTCGCTTTCACTAATGAATAGTCGTCACTCTTTTTTGTGTCTATACTTACATAAAATAGTTTAGAGATGAAATCGTCTATTTGCTTAGAATCAATACCTTTAAGGTTTGAAAACTCAACAATACCTTGCTTCATCTTAATGCGAAAATCCTTATCAGAAAAGTTTGTGCGTCCCACCCCCAAAATGGCATAGCCTTCGGGCAATGAGTCGTTTATGTATAAGTCAAAAACCGATGGAATTAGTTTTCGATATGTAAGGTCGCCCGAGGCACCAAATATAACCAGTGCCTGATTATCTACTTTTTTCATTGTCTTGAATATGTTGTTTGTTTGGGAGTGTAACAAACGAAAGTCAAAAATGTTGACCAATCATTTGTAACCTTTATGAACAGCGGATCTTGTATATTAAAATCATTTAGAAAACAATTAAGCAAAGCATCCCATTTTCATCGTTTAGTTTTATGTTCACTCCGAGTTGTTTTTAAAACATTTGCTGCAATAGTCGCCTATCATTTATTACTATCCTTCTCCTATCTACGTCAATAATTCCCTCGTCGGCCATCTGCATCATCACATTTACTAATGCAGGCCTAGATACTCCAAAAAGACGAGACAAATCCTCTTTCGATACCTTTAAATCAAATTGCTGCTCACCTCTTGACTCTCTAAGCACATAATAAGCCACCTTGGCTTTAATAGACCTCAACGATGACAATCTTAATCTCTCAGATAAAAAAGATACTTTATTTGATATATAAGCAAGATATGCTTTCATAAACTCTTCATACTTGCTCATCAGTTGGTAAATATTGTCTTTGGGTATAATTACTGCTACACTATCTTTTATTGCAGAAGCAGTTACGGGTGCAAAATTGTTAGATGCAAACACTATACCTGCCGCTAGAGGATTTGGAGCTTTAATGTTTTCAACAGTCACGTAATCACCCTTCTCGTCAGACATTTCTGTTACTATCTCTCCGCTTATCACAATATACAACACCTCCAAAAGTGCTCCTTGCGAGATAAGCATTTCTCCTTTCGCATATCTTCTTACAGTATATCTAAGGTCTTTCAAAAAGCTTTCTCGCTCCTCATCAGGGATTGATGTACATAATGGGCATTGAAATATTTTATGCGGGTCATTTGAACTTAATTGGTACATATTATATAAACTTTACTAGGTTACTACTTATCTTTAAGCATATTAAGCTGTGATACTGCTCTAAAGATACTGTTTAAATACAGCACTAAAGTACACATTTTTTCTCGTTCGTAATAATTATTACGATTCATTTCAATTTTATTCACCATTTTTGTATTAAGAAGATGAATAAACAATCTCAAAAACTATAAAATAATGAGTAAACTAAAAAGGATTTGGGAAGAGGTCAAACCTCGAGGAGGGTGGCGATATCCAGCCATCATCATTATAGGTGCTTTTGTAGGCCTGTTCATTTATACGTTTTTTCACTCTCGTGCTTATAGTTACTTATCCGACAATCCACGCACATGTGTGAATTGTCACCTTATGAGTCCTTACTATGCTACATGGTCTCATAGTTCGCATGGACGCAACACAACTTGCTCCGACTGCCATGTTCCGCAGGACAACATTTTTAGTAAGTACTACTTCAAAGCCAAAGATGGTCTTCGCCACTCAACGGTGTTTACCATGAGAGCTGAACAGACAGCCTTGCAAGCAATACCCGCAAGCTCGCAAGTAATAATGAACAACTGTATAAGATGTCACGAACAGCTTAATCAGGAGTTTGTGAATACTGGACGCATGGATTTTAAGGAGATGAAAAAGAACAATGGTCATGCATGCTGGGATTGCCATCGAGATGTGCCCCATACACGTAGCAGATCAGAAGTATCTACTCCAAACGCATTAGTGCCAATGCCCGACACCACGGTGCCCGACTGGCTTAATGATGCAATGTCACAAAAACATTTAAACAATTAATATAAATAACTATCAAATTTATCGTTATGAGTACACAAATAGAGAACAAGAAAATGAAGCCTTGGGTGGCTTGGTTATTATTCTTTGTCACGGTAGGAGTAGTATTTCTATTGGGTATGCTTGCAGCGTCTATCACACAGCGTAGAGCAGAAATTACAAGCATCATGAACAACAAGAAAATAGAGATAACAGGAATAGAGTCAAGAAACGAAATATTCGCAGAAAACTATCCTCGCGAATATGACACATGGGCTAAAACTATTGAAACTGAATTCCAAAGCGAATACAACGGCAGCAGTGTAGTTGACGTGCTCGAGCAACGTCCCGAAATGGTAGTTCTTTGGGCAGGATATGCTTTTTCAAAAGATTATGGAACACCAAGAGGTCACATGCACGCTATTGAAGATGTTTATCATTCACTAAGAACAGGATCACCAATGAATCCAGACGATGGCCCACAACCTGCTACATGTTGGACTTGCAAAAGCCCTGATGTGCCACGTATGATGGACTCAATCGGTATTGCTGAGTATTACAAAGGCACTTGGGCATCATTAGGTCACGAGATTGTGAATCCTATAGGATGTGCCGATTGTCATGAGCCTGAAACAATGAACTTACAAATATCTCGTCCTGCATTAATCGAAGGATTAGCTAACAGCGGACAAGATATTAATAAAATGTCGCAACAAGATATGCGTTCACTAGCTTGCGCTCAATGTCACGTTGAATACTACTTCACTCCAGAAGGCAAATATCTAATATTCCCATGGGAAAATGGATTGACAATGGAGGGTGGCGAGCAATATTACGACAAAATTGGTTTTGCAGACTATACTCACAAGCTAAGCCGTGCTCCAATTATCAAAGCACAGCACCCTGATTATGAAATTTTCAAACAAGGTATCCACGCACAAAGAGGTGTATCATGTGCAGACTGTCACATGCCTTATAAATCGGAAGGCGGAGTAAAATATTCAGACCACCAAATAAGAAGCCCATTAGCTAATATAAACAACACTTGTCAAGTATGCCATCGTGAAAGTGAAGAAACACTTCGCGAATCAGTATATGACCGCCAACGCAGAGGTAATGAAACTCGTGATATGGTAGAAGTAGAGTTAGCTAAAGCTCATATCGAAGCTGCATTTGCATGGGAAAAAGGTGCAACAGAAGCACAAATGGAAAATATTCTTCAGCTACTTCGTCAATCGCAATGGCGTTGGGATTATGCAGTAGCATCACACGGAGCATCATTCCACGCACCAGTTGAGTTTCAAAGAATATTAGCACAAGGTCTTGATCGTGCACACAAAGCCCGTTTCGAAATTTCAAAAGTGTTGGCTCAATTAGGTCACATTGGAGAAGTACCAATGCCTGATATTTCAACAAAAGAGAAAGCACAAGCTTACATCGGTCTAGATATCGAAAAAGAAAAAGCTAACAAGAAAGAATTTCTTGACACTGTAGTTCCAAAATGGTTGGAAACCGCAAAAGCAAACAATCACCTAGTGAGCAAGAAATGATTTTATCATAATAAAAATATTGAATGAAAAGTAATTCTCGCAAGATATGGGAAAAACCATGGGATTATGCCGAGGGATTTATAGTTGCAGCTGGGATAGCCATTGCAGGCTTTCTATTGCAATTTTCCCTCGGGACAATCATCCCTTCTGAGTTTGGTTTCCCTATCAATATATTAATTGGAGCCCTATTCATCGTAGGGCTTCTTTGTTGTCACTTCTTTTTTAAGAATACACATATCATTAAATGGTTATCAAGCATTAGAGCCACAATACCATCACTCGTAGTGCTACTTGTGATAGTGATTATTCTAGGACTAACACCTCAGTTTTCGGCATACGAACACGATGCACATCTACCTAACAATCTATTCAAAAAATTGGGATGGTATCAAATGGTGAATTCATGGGCCTTTATCCTTCTTAGCTTCTACATGTTGGCTATCCTTGGGTTTTCTACATTAAGGATGACCACGAAGCCTAATTCATGGCGTTCAATTGGATTCTACCTCAACCACTTAGGACTATTCATTGCATACTTTGCAGGTATCATTGGCAGTGCTGATATGCAACGCCTTACAATGAATGTGAAAGAGGGGCAAGTGGAATGGCGTGCTTCGGATTTGCTAGGCGAAGTTCACGAACTGCCAATTGCTATTGAGCTGGATACTTTCAAAATAGAAGAATATCTACCCAAGCTAGTAGTCATAGATACTCATACAGGTAAAATTTTGCCCGAAGGACGTCCCGACTCATATATGTATGAGGGAGATGGTAAAACCACCAATCTAGCGGGCTATGATGTAGAAGTATTAGAGTATATGCCTAGTGTGGCAGTTATTCAAGACTCGACAAGCTCAAATGTTGTTCCATTTTATATGGACGGTGCCTCGGTAGCACTGCGAGTTAGAGTAACATCTCCAACAATGACAACACCTGTAGAGGGATGGGTAAGTAATGGTAGTTACATGTTCCCATATCAAGTGTTATACATTAATGAAGATGTGAGTGTAGCAATGCCAATTCAGGAAGTAAAGAAATACACATCTCATGTGAAGGTATTTACCGAAGGTGGTAAACAAACTGAAACCACCATTGAGGTAAACAAGCCATTCACTACAGGCGATTGGATAATATATCAATATAGCTATGATGATGCTATGGGCAAGTACTCGAAGATTAGTGTATTTGAACTCGTGAGAGATCCATGGCTCAAAGTAGTATATACGGGTATATTCATGTTATTAGCTGGCTCACTATTCCTATTTGTGGTAGGACCAAAGAAACAGAAAAAATAAAAAGAAAGATTTGAAAATATGAATTGGGATCATTTTATATATTTCGCGATTGGATCGGTATTACTTTGGGTAATAGCATCCGTTCTAGCTTTTAAAAGTAAAAAGAAAATAGCACCTACCCTATTAACGTTGGCTGGATTGATTATATTCTTTTCATTCATCCTAGCATTGTGGCAATCTCTTGAACGACCACCATTGCGAACTATGGGAGAAACAAGATTATGGTACTCATTTTTTCTTCCCGTTGCGGGTCTTATAACATATCAGAGATGGGGCTACAAGTGGATATTATCATTTAGCACTATACTCTCGACAGTATTTATTATAGTAAACATTGTTAAGCCCGACATACATAACAAAGTATTGATGCCAGCTCTGCAAAGCCCTTGGTTTGCTCCGCACGTTATTATATATATGTTTTCGTATGCAATTCTTGGTGCAGTTACACTAGTGGCAATATACTATATCATAAGAGAAAAAAAGATATCCGACAAAAACAAAATAATGAACATGACCGACAACCTAGTATATGTCGGCACAGCATTCATTACAATGGGTATGTTGATGGGTGCAATATGGGCAAAAGCAGCATGGGGACATTACTGGAGTTGGGATCCTAAGGAGACATGGGCGGCAGCTACATGGTTAGGATATCTACTGTATATACACTACAGACTTAGAGGTAGGTCAACAAACAAGAACTCTATGGTACTCCTTCTATTTGCTTTCTTGTTACTACAAATGTGTTGGTATGGCGTAAACTACCTGCCATCAGCAAAAGGAAGTGTTCATGCTTATTCTACAAACTAAATATTTTTCAACAATCAAACAAAACTAAATTTGATATGAAAAGAATCAGTTACTTAATTTTATCGCTGATAATAGTATCGTCAGCAAATAATCTTTTCGCACAAGCGGAAAAGAGTGAAATAACAGTGAAAGGACAATTGAGACCACGTGCAGAATATAGACATGGGGCTCTAAGCCCCATTAGTGAAGGTCAAAAGGCATCATCTTTTATATCCAATAGAGCAAGAATAAATATAGGATATGATAATGGATTCCTTTCGATGGGTTTTGGTGCTCAAGATGTCTCAGTATGGGGTGAGAAACCACAAATAGACCCAAATCCATGGACAAGTGGCATTAATGAAGCTTGGGCTAAAATATATAAAAATGGATACTTTGCTCAGTTTGGTCGTCAACAACTTGCATACGATGATGACAGAATATTAGGGACACTTGATTGGAACCAAGCAGGACGCTACCATGATGCTCTAAAACTAGGATATGAGGGTGGACTACATAAAGCACATCTTATTTTGGCCTATAATCAGCGTGCACAAGGAATAAACTCAGGCACATATTATACTGGTAATCAGCCATACAAAACAATGCAAACCGCATGGTATAAGTATGACTACAGACCAAATTCACATTTCTCATTGTTATTTATGAATTTGGGAATGGAAGCTGGTACTCCAGCTACTGAAGATGCGCCAGCAGTTTCCAAAACAAAAAGTATGCAAACTATTGGAGCTAATATTAGCGATAGATTGAATGATTTAAATCTATCAGGATCTGCTTATTATCAAATGGGAAAAAATAAATCTGACAGAAGTATTAATGCTTATATGTTTGCAGCAAAAGCTCAATATGTATTTACTCCTAGTTTCTCGGCAGCTATTGGTATTGATTACTTATCGGGACAAGATGATAGTGATAAAGTAACAAACTTCGATCCACTTTATGGCACACACCATAAGTTTTATGGATCAATGGACTATTTCTATGCGTCATCATTTGGGAATAAAGGACTATCCGATTTGTATGCATCAATAATATTCAAACCAGTAGGTGCATTGAGTGTTGATTTAACCTATCACAATTTCTCCTCACAACAAGATATATTGGTAGATGATGTAAGCAAACGGGGACTTGGATCGGAGATTGACCTTACAATAACCTACCCTATTCGACCATACATTACACTTCAGGGTGGATATTCAATGATGTTTGGTACTGATGCATTTTTCCAAATAAAGGGAGGAAGCAAAGATAAGACACAGAACTGGGCATTTCTTTCGTTGAATGTTAACCCAACTATATTTAGTTCACGAAACAAATAATATTTATTCAACAGAATTAATTACCTTTGTACCTTACAAGAAATTGAGGTGATAGATAATTCAAATTCTCAGCATATATATTAATAAACCACCTGAATTTCGGGTGGTTTTTTTATTTACATGTATGGCATGAATATAAGTATATCGAAAGCAAACATAGGTAGCATATCAAATATACAACAAGTAGCTAGGGATGCATGGCCAGTAGCATTTGCAGAAATACTTACTCCGCAGCAAATAGAGTATATGATGGAGATGATGTATAGCAAAGAAGCATTAACCAAACAAATTGTAGAACTTAACCATCATTTCTTTATTGCCAAAGTTGATGGTAGTGCAGTTGGATATATATCAATTGAGCATAATATTAATCAAAGCAATAAAACTAAAATCCATAAGATTTATCTATTACCCGAATATCAAAGTTTGGGAGTTGGGCATGCCCTTTATAAATATGCAGTGGCAGAGGCTGAACTAAATGGAGATATAGCCATCTATTTAAATGTAAATAAATATAATAAAAAGGCTATTAGTTTCTATAGAAGAGTAGGATTCAAAGTAGTGAAAGAGGAAATAATAGATATTGGCAACGGATTTGTAATGGATGACTATGTGTTTGAAATTGATATAACTCAATAATCAAAAAATGTCAGAGTACATAAAAAATAGACTAAAGAGCTTTCAATATGCATTTGAAGGTATTATCACATTGATAAAAGGCACGGCTAATGCAAGAATACATGTATTTGCTGCTTTAGTAGCAATTGCTATGGGGTTTTGGCTTAAAATTTCTACATCAGAATGGGTCGCAATAACAATTGTAATTGGGGGAGTAATAGCTTTAGAAGCAGTAAATAGTGCAATAGAAGAGCTTGCCGACCTTATTACTAAGAAGCAAAACAGTAAGATAAAGATAATCAAAGATCTTTCAGCTGGAGGCGTGTTGATTATGGCTATAGTTGCACTAAAAGTGGGCTTATTTATATTTGTGCCAAAGATTATTGAGCTACTTAATTAGATGTAAAAGAAAAAGATACATATTATGAAATCAAAAAAGAAAAAGATTGGACTAATATCTCTAGCTATTGTTGGTGGTATATTGGCATTATTGATAATTCTGCCAATAGTATTTAAAGACAAAATTAAAGAGATTGCCCTTAAGGAGGTAAATAAGCAATTGAAAGCTGATGTTGGCTTCGACAAGCTTAGTGTAAGTTTAATAAAGAATTTCCCTAACGCATCAATAAGTGTTAAGGACCTATATGTAGCAGGTCGTGATGACTTTGCTGGTGACACACTACTAGCAACTAAGAGCCTAACAGTAGTGGTAAATATGGGAAGTATCTTCTCCGCAGATGGCTTCGAGATCAAGAAATTTGTAATAGATGACACAAAGATATTTGCTCATCAATTAGAAGATGGAAGAGCAAACTGGGAGATTGTTCCCGAGAGCGATGAAATAGAAATTGATGATGATGCTCCATCAGCATTTTCGCTCCAGCTAAAGGATGTTAGATTGACTAACACAAACATAACCTTTGTGAGCGACACAGCTAAAATGGCAGCTACTATAAATGATATAAATCTAAAACTAAATGGCGACTTCACTGCCGATAACACATTACTAAAAACTAATCTTAATATTGGTGCTATTAGCTTTTGGGACGATGGATTGAGATTAGCACACAATCTTTCTCTTGATTTCAAAGCAGACATAGAAGCTTATTTTAATGAAAGCAAATATGTATTAGCAAACAATGAAATAAATATCAATGCTATTCCTCTATCTATAAATGGCTGGGTACAAATGCCAGATGATGCAATAGATATGGACCTAGTGCTTAATGCAGAGAAGGTGGATTTTAAATCACTTCTTTCATTGGTTCCTGCTATATATTCTAGCGAGTTTGATAAACTTACTGCTGATGGCAATGTAAGCCTTACAGGTTTTTTAAAAGGAAATATGGAAGGAGATGTTTTCCCTTCATTTGATTTTAAATTAAATGTAGATAATGGAAGATTTAGCTACCCTGACTTACCTAAGTCTATCGACAATGTACAGGTGGCAAGCCATATTTCAAATGCTGGGGGTTCACTTGATAATACAGTTGTAGATGTATCAAAACTAAGCTTCAATATGGGTGGAAACCCATTCTCTGCGAAACTAAATGTTTCTCATCCTATTAGTAACATGAACTTCCTTTTCGTTGCTGATGGTAAATTAGACCTAGGTATGATAAAAGATGTTTATCCATTGGAGAAAGGCACTGAGCTGAATGGTTTACTAACTATGAATATTGATGCTGCTGGCAAAATGTCTTATCTTGAGAATGAAAGATATGAAGATTTTAAATTTGGTGGTAATATCAATGTAAAAGATATGTTGGTAGATATTGCTGATGTAGAAAAGGGTATTGCGGTGAGCAATGCAAACTTTATCTTTAATGATAGATATCTTGACCTTGCAGACCTAAATGTAAAAATTGGAGAAAACGACCTTAGAGGAACTGGAAAAGTGGAAAACTACTTAGCTTATGCTCTTCGCAACAGCACGCTTAAGGGTGATTTGACTATACAGTCTAATTACTTTAATCTGAATGATTTCATGTCGAGCGAAGAAGCCGAAGAGGTAAAAAAAGATTCCGACACAGCTAAAGTTTCTCTTTCGGTAATAGAAGTTCCTAAAAACTTAAATATTACACTTAACGGTAACTTCAAGAAGCTTATATTTGATGAAATGAATCTTGAAAATGCCGAGGCACAACTACATGTGGTAGATGGTGAACTTAAAATAAACAAGATGAACGTTAACGCCTTTGGAGGAACCATGGCACTTAATGGTAAGTATAGCACCAAAAACCCAAGTGAACCTAATGTGGACTTCGATGTGGACTTAAAGCAAATATCGTTTGCTGAAATAATGAGCCAAGTGGAGTCCTTAAGAAAGTTTGCACCAATTTTTAGTATGCTAGACGGAAGATTTGACACTAAGTTATCACTCAACACACTCCTATCGGGTGATATGATGCCTATCCTCACATCAATGCTAAGTTCTGGTAGCTTCAAGGCAGAGTTAGTTACACTTAAAGGCGACAATAATGTATTAAGTGAACTTGCAAGCAAATTGAAGATTGAAAAATTATCCAATATATCGCTTAAGGACCTAGCACTGTCATTTGCAATTAAAGATGGAATGGTTGAAACTAAACCTTTTAACTTAAACATAAAGGACTATAACCTAAATATTGGTGGACTCACAGGATTAGATCAATCAATAAAATATACTGGTAGCATCAAAATGCCAGACAAACTGAATTTGAAGCAGTTTCAAACTATTGGCTTTAAGATTGGAGGCACATTCAAAGATCCAAAGGTGGAACTAGACCTTAAGGGAACGCTGGATAATATCTTAAGTGGCGAAAAAGATAAGGTAATGGACAAAGTGGACTCAATGAAAGATCAGCTTACCGATAAAGCTACTGATGCTGCCGACAAAGCAAAACAGGAGGCACAAAAGAGGGCAGAACAAATTATGGAGCAAGCCAACAAACAAAGTGAACGTTTACTCAATGTAGCAAAGGCACAAGGTGATAGTATAATAAACAAAGCCAAAAATCCTGTAGCAAAAGGATTAGCTAAAAAAGCTGCAGAAGAGCTTTTGAAACAAGCACAAAAACAGTCGGATGCAATAACAGAAAAGGCTAAAATTGAGGCAGAACAAGCCACCAAAAATGAGTAGTAATAACATCGCTACTTGCTAAGTATGATAGACTACAACCAATACACAACAGAGCTTCAAGAGATATACAATTCTGAAACAGATACAAATCAAAAGTTATCTGCATTACGAAAAACTCTTGAACGTTTGACAAGAGAATTAACAGGTTCAGAAACAATACAGTTTCCGAACCTTTTTGCACGTATAGTATTTATTTCTAAAAAATATAAACTATCTAAACAACTAGAGTGGCAATTACAGAACCTTAGAGTAAGAGCCCGAGAGGTAAGGAAAAACAAAGAACTAGAAATTAGCATTGCTGAATATAATATACATGAACAAGCAATAACTAACCTTCTCAATTTCATTAATAAGGGTGAAGTAAACATTGACAATACAGAAGTTAAAGAGCCAAAGGCCGAGACATACAAGAAAGAAAAGTCTGTTCGTTTACATATTGTTGATATTGATAGAGTAAATAACCACCTAAAGTGTGTTGTGGAGAGTGAACCAAATCAAATAGTAGTAGTAAAATACAATGTAACTAATCAAAACACAGAGTTTAATAGTTCCATAGATGAGTTTTGGGAAGGAGCTCAAATAAATATTATTGACTATAAAGTAGATGATGAAGGTTATTTACTACCTAAAATAATTGTTCTTGAACCAGATTATCTTATAGATGCCTCTGCAGTAGCAGAATGCTTTCATGACTACTGCGAATCACCATTACACTACTTCCGAAATAAATTTGAAACTTTAGACAATCGCTCATACATACTACTCGGTAATTTAGCCAACTTCTTTCTTGATGAGCTAATATTTGCAGAAAATATTGATGATGTTTCATTTAATGACACATTCCTGAAGTCATTCAAGATGTCTCCATTCGAATACACTAGCTGTAAGGATATAGAAGATAACAGCGACTTTATTGAGTTTATGACAAAGGCACAAGCTCAATTCGAAAATATAAAAAGAGTAATAAAAGAGGATTTTGCTACAAGAAGAATTGATGTACAAAGATGTACTCTAGAGCCATCATTCTTTAGTGAACAATATGGATTTCAAGGTAGGCTAGATTTATTGCATCAAGATAGAGATGAGTTTAAAATTATAGAACTCAAATCGGGGAAACTCCCGTGGCCAGGTCACGATATGGGTAAGATATCACTAAATCATGAGGTGCAAACAGCTATATATAGAATGATGATACAAAGTGTGTTTGGTGTGGACAACAGAAAGATAGATGCAGCCATTCTTTACTCATCAGGAGATTTGCCTGGAACTAACTTACGCTTTGCTGCCGACTTCCAACAACTGACTAAGCAGATTATTAACTTGAGAAATCAAATAGTAGTCAACGAGCACAAGCTTATTAAAGGCAACAATGAAGATGTAGCAAATATGTTTATAAACTTATACAACACCACAGCATTTGCAAAACCTACTGCACGCTTTTACACGGAGAAGATAGAGCATTTCCAATCAATTATAAAGCAATGCACGGCTACGGAGCTAGCATACTTTTATAGATATATTCGATTTATTTCGCGTGAACTATATCTTCAAAAGATTGGAGATATTGATTACGAATCACCTACAGGTGTTGCTTCATTGTGGAATAGCAGTTTTTCGGAACGTGAGGAGGCTTTAGATGTTATTTCAGATTTAACAATAGAAGACATTGAGAGTAGCGAAAGCGACATGAATATAAGATTTGCCCGCAATGTGATTGATAATAATATTGTCAACTTCCGTGAGGGAGAAATTTGCATTGTATATCCACGAGAAACAGAAAGTGATAACGTACTGAACAAACAAATTTTGAAAGGATCAGTCTCTAAGATTTCGAGAGATTATATAGATATTAGGTTTAGGCACAAACAGCGCAATCAATCCTATTTTGATAATAATAAAACATGGGCTATAGAACATGACACATTAGATACATCTTATAACAGCATGTATAAAAGTCTGTTTAACTTCTTAAGAGCATCCATGCAAAAAAGAAATATACTGCTAGGCATTGATGCTCCAAAGCAATCATCTGATTATTATGACAAACTGGCTTATCCCGAAAATATTATTAACAAAGCAATAGCTGCCGAAGACTACTTCTTAATAGTAGGCCCTCCTGGAACGGGCAAAACATCTATTTTTGCAAAACGATTGGTAGAAGAGTATCATAAACGAGATAATACCAATATCTTAATACTTGCATACACTAATCGTGCAGTGGACGAACTATGTGATGCCGTAAATGCAGCATTTGGATGTGAAGAAGAAACAACAGACAAGTTTATACGAATTGGCACAGAGCTATCGTGTGCCGAAAAATATCGAGGACGACTGCTACAAAACATTGCCGAAAAAGCAATAAGCAGAGACTCGCTAAGAAAAGAGATTCAAGATACACGCATATTCATTTCCACAATTGCATCAATTAATGGAAGACAAGAATTATTCAATCTCAAAAACTTTGATGTAGCCATTATTGATGAAGCATCACAGATACTGGAGCCGCAAATCATCGGATTACTCCCACGTTTCGAAAAGTTCATAATGATTGGTGATCATAATCAGCTACCTGCCATTGTGCTACAAAAGCAATTTCACTCCGCTATATCTGAAACTGAGCTGACTAATATAGGCATTACTAATTGTTCAGATTCTTTATTTGAGCGATTGCTACGAAATGCAATTACAAATAATTGGAGTCATGTACATTCACAGCTAACAATCCAAGGGCGTATGCACAATGATATTGCTGCTTTTCCATCCACATATTTTTATCCCGACAAGCTACAACCTGCTAAGGGTTGGCAGTCGGAATCGTGGCAATCTTCATTCAATAATAATGATAATCTGTTTTCCACGATTGTTGCATCACAGCGTTTAGCATTTTTTTCCACTGAAAAGATGGCTCATACTCCTATCCTATCTAACAAAATTAATGCTAACGAAGCAGATGTTGTTGTCTCCATCATCAAATCATTACAGGAAGTTTACTTGCATGACAACAAATCATATAATAGTGATAACATTGGTATCATTGCTCCATATCGCAATCAAATTGCTTTAATAAAACATAAGCTAGAACAGAGCAATATTAAGGACCACGAAGATATTATGGTTGATACAGTGGAGAGATTTCAAGGTAGTCAACGCGATATAATCATTATTTCATTTTGCGTAAACAAAGCATATCAAATGAATTTCCTATGCAACTTAAACGAAGAAGGAACTGTTGACCGAAAACTAAATGTATCACTCACACGAGCTAGACAACAAATGTTTCTCATTGGTAATGCACAAATATTAAAGCAACACCCTATTTATGCCACATTGCTAGATTTTATGAAGCAGTCGATAGTAAAAGTTCAATAATTATAGCAAGCCATACTCATAAGAGTGTGGCTTTTTTGTTATTACTACAGAGTGTTTTATTGTCTCTTTAAAAACTCATTCCTAGCACATCTGTATTTCAGCATGTAAAAATGTCGTTTAGGCACAACATCAATGGTATACTACTCATAAACCCCATATCTTTGCCATCAACAATAACAGAATATAATTAAAACCCTTAATGCAGTGATAATAATACTGCATATTGATAAAGAGATTGTCACAAATAGCTCTTCTCATGATTTGTAATAGTATGATTTAAAAATTGGTGAGCAATCAATGGAGCTAGACAATCTCCTCTAACATTCTGCATTGCTTTCAACTACAATTAAGGTATAGGCAGGGCAATACAGATTAATGTTCATTATATTTTTTGTGAAACTCGACTTGAGGGTTAGTCTATTTGCCCTCATTGTCGAGTTTTTATTTTAATATGATTCATCAAGTACATTGCTCGTAATGCAAGGATTATATATATTTGTACAAGATGAGATTTACAGATATGCAAAAGCTCTATGGATAAATTAAAGAACAAAATTTTGTCACGTAAACGACAAACACTCATACTTAACTACAATAAGAAAACGGCACTTACTGGCGCCATAGTTTTAAGCTTTATACTAGCATTCGTTATGCTATCGTCATCAATATACTTCATATCTATGGAGGAAAATGTAGGTGTAAAGTTTTCTGATATTATTTCCTTTCGATCAATATTGACGCTGGCAATGAATACCCTAATATTGTACTTCCTTTTTAGGTTTCAGTTCTGGTTAATATCAAAATACCCTGATAACAAAATAAAGTTTTGGATAGCATCGGTGGTGTTATTTGCACTGATAGCATTTTTAAGTCCTGCATTATCTAACATGCAATGGTGGTGGTTTAAAGGTGAGGTATCTCCAAAAGGATATTCTACATTACACTACGTAAAAGATATGACTGTGCTCATTATATCGTTCCTTTTTACGGCATTGATCTATCTTATCAATCAAAATCAAGAAAAAATAACTGAGAATCAAAACTTAGCTATAGAGAATCTTCAGAATAGATACGACGCATTAAAGAGTCAAGTAGATCCTCACTTTCTTTTCAATTCGCTGAACACATTGAGTGGACTAATCGACTTTAAGAACGAAAAAGCATTGGACTACGTTGGGCAATTATCGTCTGTTTTTAGATACACTATGCAAGACAAGTCCATCACTACTCTGTTTTATGAACTTCAATTTGCGGAGTCGTATATCTATTTGATGAAAATAAGGTATAGCGATGCTCTAAATATTATTTTGAAAATCAATCCTGACTTTAATAAATATCAAATTCTCCCTTTTGGTCTGCAGATACTAATTGAGAATGCTGTTAAGCATAATGTGGTTTCACTAAAGAATCCGCTTTGCATTGAGATAGACACTACCGAGGATGGGTCAATAAGAGTAAAGAACAACCTGCAACCCAAGCAGGGACATAAAGATAGCAACGGACTTGGATTAGCCAACTTAAATGAAAGATATAGACTGATGTTTGGCAAAGAGATAGAGATAGAATTAACTGAAGATAAGTTTGTGGTAACAGTGCCACTAATAGAGATAAAGTAGAATTAAAATAATCATATATGAAAGCAGTAATTGTAGAAGATGAGGTGATATCAGCTCAAAATCTAGAGCGTATTATTGACTCAATTGATAAGGATATTAAAATAGTTGCGGTGCTACAAAGCGTAGAAGAATGTGTAGAGTGGTTTAGCGACAATAAACATCCAGATGTGGTATTTATGGATATTCATCTTGCCGATGGAGACTCATTCGCTATATTTGAAGAGGTTGAAATAAGTTGTCCCATAATCTTCACCACAGCCTATGATGAATATGCCCTAAAGGCATTCGATGTAAATAGTATTGACTATATATTAAAGCCAATAAGCAAAGCCAGTCTTGAAAAAGCATTAAATAAGCTTGAGCAAGTAGTGTTTAAAGATAACAACTCAGATTTGGTAGATCAAATTGTACAATCAATTAATAAAACACGAAAAAGCTATAAGAAACACTTCTTAATACCTTTTCGTGATAAGCTTACACCGCTTCCCGTTGAGGATATAGCATACATCTATTCGGAAAATAAGTCTGCAAAGATTGTCTGTTTCGATAAGAGTGAGCATATGATAGATACATCACTTGATGATATACTTAGACAACTGGATCCTGCTAGCTTCTTTCGTGCTAATCGCCAATATATTATATCGCATCATTCAGTGTCTGACTTATCCGTTTGGTTTGGAGGTAAGTTAGCTGTTAATCTCTCTGTGCCCACTCAGGAGCGCATAATAGTGAGCCGAGCAAAGAACAATGAATTTAAAGAGTGGTATATGGAAAATGATAATTTAAATTGATCTGTTTAATTGTATCACATTTGAGAAAAATAACATAGGTCATAAATAAAATCATTGATAATGATATAGGCAAAGTGATTAGAATTAAGTATTTTTGCAATCGTGATTTTCTAGACAAGAAACAAAACATATAAAATATAAAAACAAAATGAGGAAAAAAGCATTATTAATGATTTTGGACGGTTGGGGCATTGGCGATAAGTCGGCATCCGATTTGATTTACAATACTGAAACACCTTATTGGGATTCACTTATTGAAACCTATCCACACGCTCAGTTATTAGCATCGGGCGAGAACGTAGGATTGCCTGACGGACAAATGGGTAACTCAGAGGTGGGTCACCTTAACATTGGTGCAGGACGAGTAGTTTATCAAGACTTGGTGAAAATAAACCGTGCATGTGCAGATAATTCTATATTGCAAAATCCTGAAATTATAAAAGCATACACCTACGCTAAAGATAACAATAAGAAAATTCACTTCCTAGGGCTTGTATCAGACGGTGGTGTTCATAGCTCACTTGAGCACCTTAAAAAACTCCTTGATATATCTAAAGAATATGGAGTAGAACAATCATACGTACACGCTTTTATGGATGGTCGCGACACTGACCCACAAAGCGGAAAAGGATTTATTGAAGAGCTTGAAGCACACATGGCACAGTCAACTGGCAAGATTGCTTCACTTATTGGCAGATACTACTCAATGGACAGAGATAGACGTTGGGAGCGTGTGAAAAAATCATACGACCTACTAGTAAAAGGTACTGGTACGGCAGCGACTAACATGGCTGAGGCTGTACAAGCTTCATACGATGCTGGTGTTACTGATGAGTTTATTCTACCTGTAGTAAATGTAGATGCAGATGGCAACCCAATTGCAACTATTGAGGCTGATGATGTTGTTATTTTCTTCAACTACCGTAACGACCGTGCTAAAGAGCTTACAATCGTTCTTACGCAAGAAGATATGCCAGACTATGATATGCACACAATTCCGTTGCAATACTTCACTATGACACCTTACGACAGCACATTCAAAGGAATGAATGTATTGTTTAATAAAGATAACGTAGCGAATACTATGGGTGAGTACGTTTCGGATCTTGGTCTTACTCAATTGAGAGTAGCAGAGACAGAGAAATTCCCACACGTTACTTTCTTCTTCTCGGGTGGTCGCGAAGCTGAATTCAAAGGCGAGTCTCGTATTTTGATTCCTTCTCCAAAGGTAGCAACTTACGATTTGCAACCAGAGATGAGTGCACCTGGAATTGCTGAGGCAATGGTAGAAGCTATCAATTCACAAAAGCACGACTTCATTGTTCTTAACTTCGCTAATTGCGACATGGTGGGTCACACGGGTGTGAGAAGTGCAATTCAAGAAGCTATCAAAGCAGTAGACAAATATATGGGTCAAGTAGTAGATGCTGCTAAAGCTAACGACTACGAGACTATCATTATTGCTGATCATGGTAATGCTGACTTTTCTATGAATGCTGATGGTTCACCAAACACAGCTCACTCTCTTAATCCAGTGCCTATTGTTTATGTTACAGAGAACAAAGATGCTAAGGTTAAAGATGGTATACTAGCTGACGTTTCACCAACTATGTGTCAGATATTAGGTATCGATAAGCCTGCAGAGATGACAGGTGAAGGTCTTTTGACTATCTAGTAAACAGTAAGTTTATAATATAACATTCAAAGCGCTTGTGGTGTAAAAACCATGAGCGCTTTTTTCGTATGTAGATAATCCATGACACATATATCAACCTAATTCCAGATTCTTCTATAGTCATGAAATTCCATTCTTATTTGCGTTGTTGAATCCATTTAATACAACTAGTTAACTAACACCGTAAGCAGTTGATTCACTTCGGCACTCAAATATGTCGTTTCGGCACCCCACCCTATACAAGCATCTACTATGAGCGATACCTTTGCACTCGGAATACGAAAATTAAATCAAACAAATAATATTAATATGAACTCTAAAAGACACTTTTTACAAAGCATCTTTGCAGTCCTTTTGATTTCTATTTCGCCAATGTTTGCACAGCGTACACTCACACTAGAGGAGTGTCGTAATATGGCACTTGAGCAAAACAGAAAGATTAGCATTGCACAACAAGATGCATTAGCTGCTACTTACACCAAGAAGTCGGCTGCCACACATTATCTACCCAAGATTAGTCTTGATGGTGGATACATGAGATTAGGTAAGGACATCAAGCCATTGGGACAAGACATGTTTTTGCCGATTGTACCCTACAATGCTATTAACCCTAGCACGGGACAATTTGACCCATCTGCGTTGCAAGATCCTGCTACGGCACTCAATACTTTTGTTATTGATCCAAACACCGGTGCACCAATGCTTGATGGCTCTGGCAATCCTATTTTTAAAAACTATGCAATGTTGCCCGCAGATGAGTTTAAGTTGGATAAAAAGAATCTATATTATGCTCGACTGAGCGTGCATCAACCATTATTTACTGGTCTAAAGATTTCGGAATCTAACAAAATGGCACGTCATGCAGAAAATATTGCTAAGGAAAATATAGTGCTTACCAAAGCAGAGGTAATTTCTAAAACAGATGAGGCATATTGGCGTGTAGTATCATTACATCAAAAGGTGAAGTTAGCACAATCGTACGAAGAGTTGCTGAACCAATTGGTAACTGATCTTGAGAATATATATGCCGAGGGCATCATTACTAAAAATGATGTATTGAAGGCACAAGTGAAACAAAATGAATCTAAGCTACAAGTGCTAAAGGCCGAGAATGGATTGGCACTCTCAAAGATGGCTTTGTCACAAATCATTGGAAGCACCGATGACGAAATAAATGTATATGACCAAATCTTAGATGAAGATAATACTATTTATAACACTTCACCAATTAACTTACATGGCTCGGCCGAAAATCGTGCTGAAATAGCAATGCTAAAAGAAAAAGTGAGTGTAATGCAAGCAGCTAAAAATATAGAGCGCTCTAAGTTTATGCCATCAATATTACTTACAGGTGGATATGGGTTTGCAAGCCCTAACCCATACAATGGACTCCGTAGTGAGTTTGGTGGTGATTGGAGCGTGGGGGTGGTTTTCTCCATGCCAATATTTACATGGGGTGAGCGAAAACATGACTTGAATATTGCTAACACTAAAAAGCAACGTGCGCAGTATGAGCTTGAAGATGCTAAAGAGATGATTGATTTAGAGATAAAGCAGAATCAATTTAAACACATTGAGTCAATTAAGAAAGTGGAGATGACAAAGCTGTCTGTAGAGCAAGCCGAGGAGAATATGAATACTGCAAAGGATAACTTGGCCGAAGGTCGTACTAGGCTGAGCGAATTGCTAGAAGCTCAGCTACAGTGGGCAGAAGCATCATCGCAACATATAGATGCCCTAATTGAAGTGAAAACATCATTAACCGAACTTGAAAAGGCAACGGGTGAGATATATAAATATTTTGACAATTAGCTAATAGCTTGATCAAACATTCAAAAAACATAAATAAAACAGATATGCAAATCATAAACAAAGCAATACTCACAACTTCAATGGTAGCAATGCTACTTACTGGTTGTTCAAAAAATAAAACTACTACTACAGTAGATACAAATAGTACAGTGAAAGTTACTGTAGCTACAAGCCAAACTAAAGAATATTATCCAGAGTTAAGATATACAGGTACAGCAGAACCAAACCAAGAGGTAAACCTAGGCTCGGCAATTCCTGGTCGTGTGGAAAAAATAAATTATCAACGCGGTAGTTTTGTGCCTAAAGGCAGTGTGATAGTTGAAATGTCTGACGAGATGCTTATTCAAGCACAGATAGAACTAGA
>JAAYFB010000329.1 GCA_012728465.1 Proteiniphilum sp.
AATGGTGTTACTATGGCTACGCCGAGTCCTATAAAATCAACTTTTGACATGAAATGTATGTATTTTGTTGCAGTTTATCAATTTATAAAACATTTATCTAGCAAAATGTTTTAGTTTGGCAAAGGTACAAATATTTTTAAAATGATGCGAGTATATACTTTATAAAATAGAAAGGAATTGCATTTAGCTATATAATATGAGGTTTTTTATTATCAATTAAAGCACTAGACATACAAGCGTATTAAGTGAGTAGTTGACTGAATATCGTAAAACCATTTTAATAATAGCAGTCATAAGCTCAATAATCAGTTTCAACCCATAGAAAATAGTCTAAATCTAGCTCATAATTCATAGATGAACAAATATGAAATTAACAAATAGCGATTAAGTCAAGTCTATTGCATTACATATTTTAAGAATTTTGCTCCCGAAACATACAATAATGCACTTTATAATAGCAAATGTCTCTTTTGTGGCTTAAAATACATGTGTGATTGACCGAAATTTAACTATTTCCTATTAATTCATATTCGTAATTATATATTTTGGCACCTAAATATGCACAATAACAACCTACACTTTGATTATTCACAACTTTTTCACCATGAATACACATGTGTTTTTGTATTTCTTGACAAAAAACCACATAATTACATATGTAATTTGGGACTTTTTGAACTAATTTGACCTAAATACATTTGTGTTTTTAAGTTCCGCGACCAAAAAGTCTTCATTCACAAACTACACTTTTACCATTCACAACTTTTTCGCTATAAAATTGGATGAATTCCTTTTCTTTAATGTTGTTAAATATTAAAACCTGTTTATGTTTATGAAGGATTGGCGCAATTTTATCATATATACATTCGTTATTGTGATGAATTGGACCAAAAAGTGATCATTACCAAACTACACTTTGACCATTCACAACTTTTTTGGCTCAAAAATAATCAGTTTTTTAACTAAAAAGTAGTCTAAAGACTAAACAATCATTTGAGTTATTTACTCCTGAGAGTTTGCCAATCACATCTCATTGTTATCGTCTCATGATTGATTTATTTTTACAGCTTTACACTTTGTGTTTGTAGTAAATTGGTGCAATTTCATAATAAAAACATGTTTGTTTTTATTGCCAATTGAGAAAATAGTGCCGACTCTTTTAGTTATATAGTTAGACATTAAAAGTTAGATGTCCTCCATTTATTTCTAGCAACATTTTTTACACAACAATATTTAGTCCTTACAATAAAATGGGCTATATTTGACCTTAAATTAATAATGTAAATGGACAATCTGCTACACAAAGAGTATAAAAATCGAGTTCTCAAACTACAGCAATCTATCATTAAGACAGAAGCTGATTCGTGCATAATTACATCTTCAGTAAATATATATTATCTATTTGGTCAAGTTTTTGATGGTTATCTATATGTATTGCCAGAGGGCGATCCGATAAAGTTTGTGAGACGTCCATCAGATATAGACTCAGAAAATGTTATATACATTCACAAGCCAGAACTAATTGCAGAGCACTTGGGTGATTTGAATATTCCATTACCCAAAAAGGTTATGATTGAGAGCGATGTTTTGTCGTACTCTTCATTGATGCGATTAAGTGCAGCTGTTGGGAATCCTAGTATAGAGAATGTATCGGGAGAAATGAGACGCATTCGAAGTGTGAAATCAGAGTATGAACTTTATGTAATGCGAGAATGCGCAAAGATACATGCCTCGGTATATAATAAGATTCCCGAGATATATAGGAAGGGAATGACCGATATAGAGTTTCAGATAGAGCTTGAGTATTTGATGCGTAAAAGTGGTTCGGTGGGTATTTTCAAAACATTTGGACCAAACATGGATATCTTTATGGGAAGTATTTTGGCTGGTGAAAATGCTCAAGCTGCCTCTCCATTTGATTTTGCTCTGGGTGGAAAAGGAGTATCACCTCTTTTGCCTTTGGGTGCTAATGGTACGAAACTTAAGTCTGGGACAACTCTTATGGTGGATATGGCTGGTAATTACAGACCATTGATGGACGATATGACTCGAACTTTTGCAATTGAGTATGCTCCAGACCTAGCCTACAAAGCTCACGAGGTTTCTATAATGATTAATCAAGCAATAATGGAGACATCAAAAACAGGGACGTCATGTGCAGATATATACCTATTAGCTGAAAAAATAGTATCCGAACATGGTTTGGAGAAATATTTTATGGGGACTACGCAGCAAGCTAAGTTTGTTGGTCATGGCGTAGGGCTTGAGATTAATGAGCCTCCTGTGTTGGCTCCGCGTTCTAGAGATGTGTTATTGTCTGGAATGACAATAGCTGTTGAGCCAAAGTTTGTATTACCAGGCATTGGTGCAGTGGGTGTCGAAAATACCTACATTGTTCATGATGACGGCTTGGAGAAGATTACAATTTGTGATGAATCACTTATCGTGCTTTAGTATTTAGAACAACAAAAACTAACTTTAATAACGGAAATGAAGAAATCAATAATATTTTCAATTATACTATCAGCAATAGCCATAACGAGTACAGCTATTTTGTTTATTTCTTCTAGCAATGCAGAGAAGGTAAATGAGTCGCGTCCACTAGTTTTGTCGATGACCGCGTCTGCAAATGTGCCAGATGAAATGACATTTGCTGGTGAAAAGATTGTATTTGATAGATATGACTTTAGGGAGCGAATGGATCGTGAAATAAATAGTTTTACCTATTTTCATTCTACTACGATGATGTTAATAAAGCGAGCTAATAGGATATTCCCAATCATTGAGCCAATATTGAAGGAGAATGGTATGCCTGACGATCTTAAATATTTGGCAGTGATAGAGAGTAATCTTGATTCTCGTTCTGTTTCGCCTGCTCGAGCTGCAGGCTTGTGGCAGTTTATGCCTACTACTGGTCCCGAGTATGGACTTGAAGTTACTACCGATGTGGATGAAAGATATCACATAGAGAAGTCAACTGTGGCAGCATCAAAGTTTTTGAAAGATGCCTACAATAAGTATGGTTCGTGGAGTGCAGCAGCATTGTCATACAATGGAGGGCAGGGGAGGATAACAAGAGAGCTAAGCAATCAAAAAGCAGATAGTGCATTAGATTTATGGTTGGTGGAGGAGACTTCAAGATACTATTTTAGAATGTTATCAATAAAACTTGTGTTCGAAAATCCATCTCAATATGGATTTATTCTTAGAGGTGATCAGTTGTATAAGCCAATGAAGTTTCGAAATGTTGAGGTTACTTCATCAATTCCAAGTCTTGTTGATTTTGCAAAAGAGAATGGTGTAACTTATGCTCAATTAAAAGATTTCAACTCTTGGCTGAGAAATACTAAGCTAACTGTTAAGCCAGGCAAATCATACACAATACAAATACCCACAAAAGAGAGTTTGTACTACAAGAGGGGCGAAAAACCTGTAGTGCATAATCCTAAATGGGTTGTTGAATAGTATCCATTCAGATTAATTACTTATATTGAAGAGATTACAATCAAATAATAAATAGTATTAGACGCACATATTTGTTCAACAACACTAATGATATATTGTAGAACAAATATGTGCCTTTTTTCGTTTTTACATTCACTATGATATTAGACAATGAGATAATAGAAGTGCAAGGCGCAAGGGTGCACAATCTAAAAAATATAGATGTTATCATTCCTCGAGACTCTCTCACTGTAATTACAGGATTGAGCGGAAGTGGTAAATCATCACTTGCTTTCGATACTATTTTTGCCGAGGGACAAAGAAGGTATATTGAAACATTTTCTGCTTATGCACGTGGCTTTCTTAGCAAGATGGAGCGTCCCGATGTGGATATGATTTCGGGACTAAGCCCAGTTATATCTATTGAGCAAAAGACAACTAATAAAAACCCTCGATCGACTGTAGGAACCACTACAGAGATATATGACTTTATGCGCTTATTATTTGCTCGTGCTGGTGAAGCATATTCATACAACACGGGAGAGAAGATGGTGAAATATACCGAGGAGCAAATACTAAACTTAATCCTTACACACTATGCTAATAAACGAATATACCTTTTGGCACCCGTGGTCAGAAACCGAAAAGGACACTACAAGGAATTATTTGAGCAAATCGCCAAAAAAGGTTTCTTGAGTGTGAGGGTGGATGGAGCAATCCGTGAAATTGTGCCGGGCATGAAAGTTGACAGATATAAGAATCACAGTATCGAGATTCTTATTGATAAGCTAATAGTGTCAGATAAATTTGAGGACAAGCTAAAGCAGAGTGTCCGCACGGCAATGAAGCATGGCGAGGGTTTGATAATGATTCAGGATGCTGCATCTGACGAAGCTAGGTTTTATAGTCGATCTTTGATGTGTCCTACTACAGGATTATCTTACAACGAACCAGCTCCACACAACTTTTCTTTTAACTCTCCTCTTGGTGCTTGCCCCAAATGTAAGGGTTTGGGCTATGTGGATGAAATTGATGTTGATAAGATAATACCCGACAGGACTTTAAGTATTGCAAAGGGAGGGATATTACCTTTGGGTAAGGAGAAGAGTAATTTGTTCTTTTGGCAAATAAAGGCAATATGTGAAAAGTATGAAGTTACTCTAAAAACTCCAATCAAAGATATTCCTAGTGATGCTCTTGATGAAATACTTTATGGAGCGGATGAGCAATTGAAGATAAATAATGAGGCATTGGGAAACTCCAACTACAGTGTAACTTATGATGGTATAGCTAAATACATTGATATGCAGCAAGATGATGATGCATCTGCTACAGCTCAAAAATGGGCAGGACAATTTATCTCCACTTCTGTTTGCTCTGAGTGTAATGGTCAAAGGCTCAATAAAGAGGCTTTGCACTTTAGGTTCAATAATAAAAACATATCTGAACTGGCAGATATGGGCATTAAGCAGTTACATGATTGGTTTGTAGATGCAGAGAATCATGTAACAGAGAGACAGCGAATTATTGCTGAGGAGATTAAGAAAGAGATATTAGATAGACTTAGTTTCTTATTGGATGTTGGTTTGGGATACTTATCACTGTCTCGCGCTTCTTCATCATTGTCGGGTGGCGAAAGCCAGCGTATAAGGCTAGCTACACAAATTGGATCTCAGCTAGTGAATGTATTGTATATACTAGATGAGCCAAGTATTGGTTTGCATCAACGAGATAATATGAAATTGATAGATTCTCTAAAGAAACTTCGCGATTCTGGAAATTCAGTTGTGGTGGTAGAGCATGATAAGGATATGATGCTAGCTTCTGACTATGTTGTGGATATGGGCCCTTTTGCTGGACGAAAGGGGGGAGAGGTAGTATTTGCAGGCACACCCGAAGAGATGTTAGAAAAGAATACACTAACCTCCAACTATTTGAACGGTAAAATAGAGATTTCCGTTCCTGAAGTACGTCGCAAGGGTAACGGAAAGACTCTTACTATTGTTGGTGCTACTGGAAATAACTTGAAAAATGTAACTGCTAATTTTCCACTCGGTACATTTACGTGTGTCACAGGTGTGTCGGGCAGTGGAAAGTCAACATTGATAAACGAGACGTTGCAACCTATCCTTAGTCAAAAGATTTATCGTTCACTTAAAGACCCTATGCCATATAAAGCAGTAAAATGTATTGAGCATGTGGATAAGATAGTGAGTGTTGATCAATCACCAATAGGCAGAACTCCTCGATCCAATCCTGCTACATACACTGGAGTATTTTCTGATATTAGAAATCTTTTTGCGGGGATGCCCGAAGCAAAGATTAGAGGCTACAAGCCGGGTAGGTTTTCATTCAATGTGAAAGGAGGACGATGTGAAACCTGTAAGGGTAATGGTAGCAAAACTCTTGAGATGAATTTTCTTCCAGATGTGATGGTTCCTTGTGAGGATTGTCATGGCAAGAGATATAATCGCGAAACATTGGAGGTGAGATTCAAAGGTAAGTCCATTTCTGATGTTTTGGATATGCCTATAAATGTTGCAGTTGAGTTTTTTGAGAATGTGCCCAATATTCTGAATAAAATAAAGATGCTTCAAGAGGTGGGACTGGGATACATTAAGCTTGGGCAGTCGTCAACTACTTTGTCAGGTGGCGAAAGTCAAAGAGTGAAGCTATCAACTGAGTTGGCACGAAATGATACTGGAAATACAATTTATATATTAGATGAGCCTACAACAGGACTCCACTTCGAGGACATTCGTGTTCTTCTTGGAGTTCTCAACAAATTGGTTGATAAGGGAAATACAGTGATAGTTATTGAGCACAATTTAGATATTATAAAGTGTGCCGACCATATCATTGATATAGGTCCCGAAGGAGGAGAGGGAGGTGGAAGAATATTGGTCACAGGAACTCCCGAGAAAATTCTGTCTAATAAAGAGAGTTATACAGTGAAGTATTTACGAGATGAGCTTAATTTATAATTGTCAAAAGTTAAATAAACGAACCTTTTGAACCTTTTAAATAATCTCTTGTTTATGATAGTGAGAATGACAATGATATGTAAAAATCTTGTCGCTTTAATAGAGTAATGATTTTAAACATTAATGTAAAATAATATGGCAAAGATAACATTTCGTGACAACCCCGTAAATACAATAGGTGAATTACCAGCAGTAGGTTCTGTAGCATCAGGTTTTTCGTTAGTAAAAGCAGATCTTTCTGAGCTGTCACTTTCAGAATTGAAGGGTAAGAATGTAATTCTTAATATTTTTCCAAGTATAGATACAGGTGTTTGCGCTGCCTCAGTTCGTAAGTTCAATAAAGAGGCAAGTGCACTTAATAATACAACCGTTCTCTGTATTTCTGCAGACCTGCCCTTTGCATCAGGGCGTTTTTGTGGTGCTGAAGGATTGGAGGAGGTAATAACACTTTCCACATTTAGAGACAACAATTCATTTGCAAATGCATATGGAGTGCTGATGACTGATGGACCATTAAAAGGACTGTTGGCACGTGCAGTAGTTGTTCTTGATACAGAAGGGAAAGTTGTTTATAACGAGCTGGTTCCTGAGATTGCACAAGAGCCAGATTATAATTCTGCAATCAACTCGATAGTGTAGTTTGTTTCATGAAGATTGTGTTAACAAGAAAAGTCTGCGAAGTGATTCGCGGACTTTTCGCTTTATAGGATTATTCTTTCAGATACCTATACCGTTGGTATCGGCTCTTCATCAATTGTGAAGTCAATAGGCAGTAGGCATTTCACATTAACTTTCTCCCCACTTCTTTCTCCTGGCACCCATTTCGACATTAGGCTTAGTACTCTTATTGCTTCCGTGTCAAGCTCAGAGTGTAGTCCCTGTACTATTTCAATATTTGATATAGATCCGTCTGCTGACACAATGAACGAACACAACACTCGTCCTTCAATTCCCTGTTGTCTAGCATCCTTAGGATATCTCATATTGTGAGCAATGAATCCAGCTAACTCTTTTTCGCCATAAGGGTATTTAGGCATAACGTCCACTATGGAGTATATCTCTTTATTTTTTATCTCTTCATCATTTTTTCCATATGCTTGGGCTCCTGCTTTAGCCATTTGGGTTCTAGGTCCAGCATTTTTGTTTAGCTTAAAGTACATCGGAACATAGGTCTTCGATCTCACTACTTGATCTTTATGTTTGCCAGGACGCCATGCAGGCATTGATTGTAATATTCGTAGAGCCTCTGCTTCTAGTTCTTCACCAGCACGATGCACCAATTCGAAGTCAGTGAGAGTACCATCAGTTTCAACAGTGAACGTATAAACCACTAGTCCCTGTTTGTTTTCTTCAGCAGCTTTTGCTGGATATTGAAGTGAGCTTGAAATGAATTTATGCATTTCTGCTGTGCCACCCGTAAATATTGGTGGTATATCTGGCTCTTCATAAACTCTCCCTTTGGCAGTTGGGGGATTATTCATTATGCCAATAGCAAATAGTGTATGAGACAGTGCTATTGATAATAAAAGTGTTGCAGTAAATCTCTTAAAGTTCATTGTTATAATAGATGTATTGTTTTAGTTTGTCATTTTATGGATGCAAAGATAGCTAAATGAATAGATTAATGAAAGAGTTTATATTAAAACCAATGTTGGTTTTTCAATTTCTGAAATTTTTTAGTCTCATGCCAACTTTGGTTTTACAGTTTTTGAAATCATTTGAACAAAAACCAACATTGGTTTTTCATTTCCTGAAATAATATGAACTCATTCCAACATTGGTTTGTAATAATAGTTAATATCTTGGTCCTGTTTTGATGTATTTTTCACATCTTTTATAATTGGTTGGGCTCATTCCAGCTCTGGTTTGGCATTATATGAAAATAATTGGTGCTATTCCAACATTGGATTGAGGCTTTTCAGAAAAAATCAATGCAAAACCAACATTGGTTTTGATTCAAATATTTTCAAGTGAACTAAAACCACTTTTGGTTTTGATGTTTTTGCCCTATTTTGCAATATTCATTAACTTTTCAAGCTTAAATCTGAACAATATTCTGTCTTTCTTATCTCAAAACATCATGAAAAGTAAAGGAAAGTAGTAAAACCAAAGTTGGTTTAAGACTTCATTTTTTTATAAAGTGTAAAACCAAAGTTGGGTTTGCTGTAAGTTTAGGTAATTTCTGCAGTCTCGTAAATTACTTTCTATTGATATTATGGTTGTTATGTCTTTTTGGTTAGTTTTCCAGTTAAAATATTAACGCTGTTGGTTTTCTGTGTAGTTAAATGTATTAACATTGTTTTTTGGCTTATGGTTTTATCGTTAATACATTGTTAATTCATGTTCAGGAAAGATTTACTCATCAATTTATCAAAAATATATTCAACTAATACGCATTATGCACGAT
>JAAYFB010000330.1 GCA_012728465.1 Proteiniphilum sp.
GTAGGCTGTGCTGTGTTTGCATATAATTATCTTGATATTGATTGGCAACAAGCTGCACATGGTCGAGCACCAGCAGTAGCAACAGCTGTGAAGCGTTTGAATCCCGATAAAATGGTGTTTACATACCAAGGTGATGGTGATTTGGCTGCAATTGGAACAGCAGAAACTATTCATGCAGCTAATCGTGGCGAAAATATAGCAATCGTTTTTATCAATAACGGAATCTATGGCATGACCGGTGGACAGATGGCTCCAACCACTCTTAATAATATGGTTACTTCCACTAGTCCTAGTGGTCGTGATGTACAAACTATGGGTGGACCACTTAAAATTTTGGATATGCTTGCTCCGTTGGATGGTGTTTGTTTGGCCACTCGTGTAAGTGTGCATACTCCCGGAGCAATACGTAAAGCAAAGCGAATGATAAAGCAAGCTTTTCAAAACTCTTTGGATGGAAAAGGTACCTCAATTGTAGAAGTTGTTTCTACCTGCAATGCTGGATGGAAGATGACACCGGCAGCAGCTAATGACTGGATGGTGGAGAATATGTTTCCTGTATTTCCAATTGGTGATTTAAAAAATATATAATCTAAATCTAAAAAACATGTTACAAGAAATAGTTATATCTGGTTTTGGAGGACAAGGTGTTTTATCAATGGGTAAGATACTTGCGTTCTCGGGCATTATGGAGAATAAAGAAGTATCTTGGTTTCCAGCTTATGGTCCCGAACAGCGTGGTGGAACAGCCAACGTAACAGTCATTATTAGTGATGAGCTAATAAGCTCGCCTATCGTTAATGAATTTGATGTAGCCATAGTTCTTAATCAGCCTTCTCTTGAAAAGTTTGAATCGAGAGTAAAGCCAGGAGGAATATTGATTTATGATGATTATGGAATACAAAAGGCTCCAGCACGAAAAGATATCAACGTCTTTAAAATTAAAGCTATGGACGAATCTCTTAGTATGGACAATACTAGGGTTTTTAATATGATAGTTCTTGGAGGATTGCTTAAGATATCTCCCGTGGTTAAGTTAGAGAATGTTATGGAAGGACTTAAAAAGTCTTTGCCCGAACGCCATCACCATCTGTTGCCTATGAACGAAGATGCTATTCGCAAAGGCATGGAGTTGATAGAACAGGAGCAGATTGCTTTAGTGGAAAACAGAATAATTGTTTAGCCGAAGATAGTTGCAATTTTTAAAATATATAGCCCCTCGTTTGAGAACGAAGGGCTATATATTTTAAAGGCAGTTAGGAACAATATTAGCGATTATTCAGGTCGGCTTTTTGGGTTTTTATTATTTCTTGAACCTCTTGGACCTCTAGATTTAGAGCTTTTGCTATCACTCTTTTGTTTGCCTCTAGGTGATGATCTTCTTTGTCCTGTTCTATTTCCACCTCTTGAATTGCTATTGGCTGATGGATTATATTCTGGTCCTTCTCCAAGTTCTGGGTCTATCGGTATTTTATATATTTTTTTTCCAAGGAAGTCCTCAATCTTTGAGAATCGATATTGTTCTTCGGGTGCTACTAATGTAATAGCCACACCTGAATCTCCGGCACGCGCTGTTCGTCCTATTCTGTGAACATAATCTTCAACATCAAATGGAACGTCGAAGTTGATAACTAATGATATGTCGTCGATGTCTATTCCTCTTGACACAATGTCTGTAGCTACAAGAATATCTACTCTTTCGTGCCTAAAGTCGTGCATAACCTTGTCCCTTTCTGATTGATCTAAATCAGAATGCATTTCTCCCGCAGATAATCCCATTCTACGAAGTACCTTAGCAATATCTTTTACCTTTTGCTTTTTGCCAGAGAATAAAATGACTTTGTTAGGTTTCTTTTGAGCAAACAGTTGCTTAACAATTTCAACTTTTTGTGGTTCGTAACATATGTATGCAGATTGGAGAATAGTTTCGGGTGGACGAGAAATGGCTATAGATATGATTTCAGGATTATTTTGGATTGTTTTAGCCATCTCCCTAATTTTAGGAGGCATCGTGGCCGAGAACATAATTGTCTGTCTATCCTTAGGTAGCAGTTTCTCGATTTTCATAATGTCATCAAAGAATCCCATATCCAACATCCTGTCTGCCTCGTCAAGAATGAAGTATTTTACCCCCGAGAAATCAATATCGTAAATATTAATATGAGACAACAACCTACCAGGTGTGGCCACTACAACATCTGCTCCACTTTGTAGTCCGCGTTTTTGTATGTTCCAAGCATCTCCGTCATTTCCTCCATACACTGCAACTGATGAAAAAGGAGTGAAATACGAAAACCCTTCCATTTGCTGATCAATCTGTTGAGCCAGTTCGCGAGTGGGAGCCATTATTATGGCATTAACCTTGTTGGTGTCGTGTGGTTCTGCAATTAAATTATTAATTAGAGGCAATAAAAATGCTGCAGTCTTGCCAGTTCCTGTTTGAGCACAAGCAATTACATCTTTTTTCTCTAATATTATTGGAATAGCTTGTGCCTGTACTGGAGTGGCTTCAGAGAAGTTCATTGCATCTAGGCCGTCTAATAATTCACTGCAAAGTGGAAGTTCTTTAAATAACATATGTATGTTTTTGTTTTCACAAAGATACGATTAAATATGATTTATATCTTATTTTGAAATAAATTCATCAGAATGTTTTTTGTTTAGAAAAAATGTTTTACCTTTGCAGTCGCAATCAAGAAATGATGGCGATACGTGGCAGGTTAAACGCTAGCCACAATCTTAATGAAATAGACTGGAGAGATGGCAGAGTGGTCGATTGCGGCGGTCTTGAAAACCGTTGAAGTGTGAGCTTCCGGGGGTTCGAATCCCTCTCTCTCCGCTGAGAGCCTAAGACATAAGGCGACAAAAACTAGACAAGCCGTTCAAATTCAAGGATTTGAGCGGTTTTTTTGTATCTATATGGCTGGTTAATGGTAGGGTAAAAGGGGATCACCCCGAAAAGTTGTGGAGCTACGCATAAATGTTCTTTAGTATGAATAAAAAGTATGGAATATTATTTACTTCTCTAAGTACCGATCTAAACACTTTTATTTTAGCATTGAAAGATTCTGCCGAAGCATTAGTCGATCTTCTATCAAAGAAGTTCAATATGGTTTGATA
>JAAYFB010000331.1 GCA_012728465.1 Proteiniphilum sp.
AAGGTGGTTGTTGCGTTGGGGTTCCACCTCTTCCCATTCCGAACAGAGAAGTTAAGCCCAACATCGCCGATGGTACTGCATAAACGTGGGAGAGTAGGTAGCCGCCAATTTTTAAAGCCTCAAGTATTTAATTACTTGAGGTTTTTTTGCGTTTTAGTGGCAGGCTGGATTATTTGTCATTCAATATTCTTAATTTATTTCTAATATTCTTCTTTCTTTGTCCACTAGTTAAGTTCTATATTTTCATTTTATAGTGTTAATCATATACATATATATTTTTAGTGTGAACATTATGTCTATCAATCTTGTTAGAAAATCTAATCGAAGTGCAATGAATTGCGTTATTTTAGTTTATGAATAACATAAGTTACTACAATTCATGAGCAATTACTAATAACTTACAGGATAATGACTAACCAAGACGATTTCTCAAACGTTATATCTTTTGTGAATGGTGCGCTAGATGTGCCCAGTAGTCCAATTATACCATACATTGAAGGAGATGGTATAGGTATTGATATCACTAATTATGTGAAAGAGATTGTCGATAAGGCTGTGTATATATCTTATTCTGGTGATAGAACTATATTATGGAAGGAAGTATTAGCCGGTGAGAAAGCATATAATAAAGTAGGTCAATGGTTGCCTAATGAGACTATGGATGCTTTCAGAAAATATCTTGTTGGTATTAAAGGGCCACTAACTACTCCGATAGGTGAGGGTATCCGTTCCTTAAATGTAGCATTACGACAAGAGTTAGACCTCTACGTTTGCTTGAGGCCAGTTCGTTGGTTTGAGGGAGTAGCTACTCCATTATTACATCCAGAAAAGGTTCATGTTACAATTTTTCGTGAGAACACTGAAGATATCTATGCAGGTATTGAGTGGGCTGCAGGAACTCCTGAACTTAAGAAAGTTTTGAACTTTCTTCAAAATGAAATGGGTGTTGCTAAGATCAGATTCCCTGAAAGTTCTTCGATTGGTGTTAAACCTGTGTCTGTGGAAGGAACAGAAAGACTTGTACGTGCCGCAATTGAGTATGCAATAGAAAATAAACTACCTTCTGTGACATTAGTTCACAAAGGAAATATAATGAAGTTTACTGAAGGAGGATTTAAAAAATGGGGTTATGGGTTAGCAGAGCGTGAGTTTTCTGACACTACATTTACGGAAAATACATTTAATAAGATTAAAGTTGAAAAGGGTTTAGAATCTGCAGTGTCTGCTTATAATACTGCAATGACTGAGGGTAAAGTGTTTATTAAAGATGTTATAGCAGATGCTTTTTTACAAAACACTTTATTGAAACCAGAGGAATATTCTGTAATAGCGACTCTAAACCTTAATGGTGATTATATATCAGACCAGATGGCTGCGATGGTAGGCGGAATTGGTATTGCTCCTGGCGCTAATATTAATTATAAGACAGGACATGCTATATTTGAGGCTACTCATGGTACAGCACCCGATATAGCTGGACAAAATATTGCTAATCCATGCTCAATGTTATTATCTGCAGTAATGATGCTAGATTATATTGGATGGAGCGAAGCTGGAAGTAAAATTACAAAATCACTAGAAATGATGTTTAAAAAAGGACATGCTACAAATGATCTTGCACGCTTTATGCATGACGGAACTTCGCTATCCACTTCCGATTTTGCAAATGAGCTCATAAACTTGCTGTGACCATGAAAAACTGTTAAACAAAACCTATAATTAATATGTTACAATACAGTGCCATAAAAGTAGAAATTCATAAATTGAAAAATATATTTAATACATAATAATTACTGAGATGAATAGTAAAGAACTAATACGAGTGTTATCAGACTCAATAGCTTCTACAAGCAATATTGATAAAGATCTTTTCCCAAAAATGGGGGTAAAGCGTGGGCTTAGAAATGAGGATCATTCGGGCGTACTAGCAGGCTTAACAAGAGTAGGCGATGTTACAGGTTATGAACGTTTAGAGGATGGGACACTCGAACCTACTCCAGGAAAGCTATTTTATAGAGGCATCGATGTTGAAGATTTAGTAAGAGGTATTCAAGGTGAAAATAGATTGGGCTTTGAAGAAACTTCTTACCTTCTTTTATCAGGTAGATTGCCTAATAAGGAAGAATTGGATGCTTACACTCGAATGATTGCGGAGACAATGCCTTTAAATCATACAGCAACAATGAATATCATCAATCTTCAAGGTAAGAATATTATGAATATTTTGGCTAGAAGTGTTCTGGAGTTATATACATATGACGATTCACCTGATGATATCTCTCCAGCCAATCTAATTAGGCAATCAATTAATTTAATTGCAAAATTTCCAACTATTGTGGCTTTGGCATATCAAGTGTTACGCCACGACCAGATGGGGCGCTCACTGCATGTTCGTCACCCGTTTGAAGATAAGTCTGTTGCTGAAAATTTTCTTTTTATGATGAAAGGAAAGGACAATTATACAGATTTAGACGTCAAAATATTAGATCTAGCACTAATTCTTCATGCCGAGCACGGAGGAGGAAACAACTCTACATTCACTGTGCGAGTAACTAGTTCGACCGAAACAGACACTTATTCAGCAATAGCAGCAGGAATTGGTTCTCTAAAAGGTCCATTGCACGGTGGGGCAAATGTGAAAGTGAATGCAATGCTTGATGATATCAAGAAGAACGTTAAAGACTGGACAAATGTGAAAGAGATTGATGAGTATTTGATGAAAATACTTAGAAAAGAGACTTTCGATAAAACTGGACTTATTTATGGTATAGGTCATGCAGTTTACACTATTAGCGATCCTCGTGCTATACTTCTTAAAGAAATGGCTCGTGAGTTAGCAAAAGAGAAAGGGAGAGAAGAGGAGTTTGAATTAATGAACCTTATTGAAGAAAGAGGAGTAGAAAGATTTTTAGAATACAAGAGTGCTACAGCAAAGAAGAGAACATGTATTAATGTTGACTTTTATTCTGGTTTTGTATATGATGCTATAGGACTACCCGAGGAAGCTTTTTCTCCATTATTTGCCATGGCACGTATAGTAGGGTGGAGCGCCCATAGAATTGAGGAATTAAACTTTACGAGCAAAAGAATAATTCGTCCAGCATACAAGAACGTACGCGAGCTCCAATCGTTCGTTCCAATGAAAGATAGATAATACTGAGTGAGATGAATATGAAAATTAAAGTTGAAAATCCAATTGTAGAGTTGGATGGTGATGAAATGACAAGGGTAATATGGTCCTTTATTAGAGAACAGCTAATTTTGCCATATTTAGATTTAGATATAAAATACTACGACTTGAGTATCGAAAGTCGTGATGCAACTGATGACCAAATAACGATTGATGCAGCAGAGGCAATAAAGAGATACAATGTAGGGATAAAGTGTGCAACAATAACACCTGACGAAGCTAGAGTAGATGAATTTGGTTTGAAACATATGTGGAGATCTCCAAATGGAACTATCCGAAATATAGTTGGAGGAACTGTTTTTCGTGAGCCCATTATTTGTTCCAACATCCCTCGATATGTACAAGGTTGGACACAGCCTATTATCATTGGACGTCATGCGTTTGGCGATCAATATAGGGCTGTTGATAAGGTTATTAAAGGGAAAGGGACTCTGAAAATGACTTTCACGTCAGAGGATGGAGAAGTACATGAATGGGAGGTTTTTGATTTTAAAGGAGATGGAGTAGCAATGTCAATGTACAATACGGATGAGTCAATTTACGGATTTGCTCGATCGTCGTTTCAAATGGCATTAACCAAAAAATACCCACTATATCTATCCACTAAAAACACTATTCTAAAAGCATATGATGGTCGTTTCAAAGATATTTTTGAGGAGGTATATAAAAATGAGTTTAAACAAAAGTTTTCAGAAGCTGGCATAACTTATGAGCATCGTTTGATTGATGACATGGTGGCATCAGCTATGAAGTGGAATGGGGGCTTTGTGTGGGCTTGTAAAAACTACGATGGCGATGTACAGTCGGACACTGTAGCACAAGGTTTTGGCTCACTGGGAATGATGTCGTCAGTATTGGTTACACCAGATGGAAAAACAGTAGAAGCCGAGGCTGCTCATGGAACCGTAACCAGACATTATCGACACCATCAGCAGGGCAAGGAAACAAGTACCAATCCTATTGCATCAATATTTGCTTGGACACAAGGACTGTTGCATCGTGGCAAGCTTGATAATAATCAGCCATTGATTGATTTTTGTAAGGACTTAGAAAGTGTTTGTATTGAAACCGTAGAAAATGGAGAGATGACAAAAGATTTGGCTCTATTAGTATATGGAGATGATATTGAAGGACGTTATCTTACCACTCAAGAGTTTTTAAATGCGTTGAAAGTAAACTTAGATAAGAAACGAAATAAGAAATAGTTTTCTGTTTTAGGTATCAATTTTAAAACGGCTCCCGTAGAATGAAAAGGCGGAGCCGTTTTTTTATTTTTTCTAATAGACAATGATTATATCAACCTCGTCATCAACTAACTGATAGACAACAAGGAAATAATCAAGTTCAAGTTATTTATGATCTTAAGCATAAACACATTGGCTGTATTTACGTAAAATAGAGAACTTAATGAAGTCAATAATTTGTATCAATGAAATTCTTGCTTAAAAGTCTAGTTATAGTATCTTTGTATTATATGATTCTAAGGAATGGCGCATAACTATTAAAATATTACCTTACACCTTTAATATGTCAATATACGAACTAGCATCCAATTTTACGGCACAAACCAATAAGTCTCTTTTCATAACAGGAAAGGCGGGTACAGGAAAAACAACATTCTTGCGTCGTTTACAAAATGAAACAGATAAACAAATGGCAATAGTAGCTCCCACAGGTGTTGCTGCTATTAATGCTGGAGGAGTTACAATTCACTCTTTCTTTCAGCTTCCATTTGCCCCTTTTCTGCCTTCGGCTGAAGGTGAGGCAGGACTAATAAGGAGTTTGAAAATGAATTCTGCTAGGCGTAAGGTTATTCGCGAACTAGAACTATTAGTAATAGACGAAGTAAGTATGGTGCGGGCAGATGTACTTGATGCTATTGATACAGTATTGAGATATATTAGGCACAGAAGATATGAGCCGTTTGGAGGTGTGCAAGTAGTTTTTATTGGAGACATGTATCAACTATCTCCCGTAGTTAGGGGCGACGAGTGGAATATACTTTCGAGCTATTACAGAGGGATATACTTCTTTAATAGTAAGGTCTATGAACTACAACAACCTGTTTACATTGAATTTGATATAATATTTCGTCAGAGTGACGCTAAGTTTATCGACTTACTTAATCAGGTAAGAAATGATACACTCACAGATGAAGGAATGAAACTACTTCAGTCGAGGTATGTACCAAACTTTAGGCCTTCGGATGATGATTTTCATATCACGCTTACAACACACAACTCTATAGCAGACAACATTAATGCAGAAGAGCTAGCAAAAATAAAAAAGAAAACTAAATCTTTTAAGGCAACTATAAAAGGACAGTTTCTTGAATCGGCTTACCCCACAGACGAAGTGTTGCAGCTGAAGGAAGGTGCTCGGGTTATGTTTTTGAAAAATGACACTGAGCAGCCACGTCGTTTCTACAATGGAAAGATAGGAACTATATCACTAATAGATGAAGAGCAGGATACAATATATGTAAAGCCTGACAACCCCGAAGAGGAAGTGATAGCAGTGGGTAAAACCTCTTGGGAAAATGTAAAATATTCTACCAATGATGAGACATTACAAATTGAAGAGGAGGTAATCGGGGTATTCACACAATATCCTCTACGATTAGCATGGGCTATCACCATACATAAAAGTCAGGGTCTTACCTTTGATAAAGCCATCATAGATGCAGGAGCCTCATTTGCTCCAGGGCAGGTTTATGTTGCCTTGAGTAGATGTAAAACTCTTGAAGGAATAACCTTGCTTAGTCCTATAAGCAGACATAAGATAAATAATGATACTCATATTGTTCAGTTTTCATCTCAGGCGTCAAATGAAATAATAGTAAAACAAAAACTTTATAACGCACAAAATGAATACCGATCAGAGTTATTGTTAAATCTATTTGACTTTTCGCCAGCTCTACAAACATCAAAGCTATGGCATCGAGACATTTTAGAAATAGAATCATCCTTCAACGAGGAGACCATTACCTTCATCAGATTAATTATTACTCAGTTGAGTGAAATAAATGATGTGGCATTAAGGTTTCAAAATCAACTTAGAGGAATATTATCAGAATCACCAATAAATGAATCATTCTTGAAAGAGCGAATAATGGCAGCTGCTGGCTTTTTTGATGATAGATTAGAGGTTGTGATGGAAACTATGCACGAATCACCAGCCTCTACAGATAGTCGTGCAAATGCTAAAGTGTATGATGATAGATTAAATGAGCTATTCTCATTAGTTTCTCAAAAAAGATATATCATAAATGGAATTGTTGGCAGTCCAACTATTGAGAGATACTTTGAGCTTCGTAAGAGCTTTGTGCTTGATAAGTTTAATATTACATCACACAGCAAAGCCACAAGTGGAAGAAAATTAAAATCAACCCATCCTGAGTTGTTGAGCCAGCTAATTCAGCTAAGAAACAGACTTGCAGAAGAGGAGAAGACACCAATTTATATCATAGCCAACACAGACTCGCTGGTTGAAATGTCAAACTACCTACCACACAATAAGGATCGCTTATTGAGAATAACTGGTATTGGGAACAGAAGATTTGAGAGATTTGGAGACTTTTTTCTTGAAGTTATTAATAACTATAGAGACACATATGGCATTGAGATAACCAATGAGCTACCACCTGAAAGCAAAGAGCCAAAGAAAAAAAAAGTAAAAGAACCTAAAGGTGCCTCTGCACGTGAGTCACTTCGACTACATAACGAAGGGAAGTCGATAGACGATATTGCTGCTGAGAGACAACTTGCACAGAGTACCATCATCAGTCATCTCGCATCTTTTGTTAAAAGTGAAGAAATTGACATACATAAATTTGTGACTCAAAATCAGATTGATGATGCTAGCAAAATTATAGCAAAAAAAGGGGATGACTTGTCAAATTATGCTGCATTGCGAGATCATTTTTCTAATGTAGAGTTAAGTTTCCTTACAGCATACTTCAGAAAAGATGAAGCTGGAAAGTAATGCAATGAAACAGTCTTAGCTCCTATTGTTTTTATCTCTATATTGATAAAGCATATTTTTTTGTATTCTTCCTACACATTGCATTTTCTATTTTTTGCTTTCAGTAATGTTGTTACATTATATTTTCAACAGTTTTTTACTTCTTTCATTGTCAGTCATCTTCATTTTTTTACTGATTACTTTTCTATTCATTGTCAATGAAGAATGGTATTGACTAATTCTTAAAAAATGTAATGCAAATATCATCTGTCATTCATCGTTTTTGATAAGAAATGATGCATTTACCACATTGTAAATGGATGAGTTCTTTTAATTTGGTCCATTTACCACATTGTAAATGGATGAATTCATTTAATTTGGTCCATTTACCACATTGTAAATGGATAAATTCATTTAATTTGGTCCATTTACCACATTGTAAAT
>JAAYFB010000332.1 GCA_012728465.1 Proteiniphilum sp.
TTGAATCTTTCACCCATCTCGATAGGCCAACTTAATGGACGCACTGAGATGTCTAGTTGTTCTTCAAGCTCATCAAGTACCTCAAAGGCATCTTTTCCCTCACGGTCTAGCTTATTAACAAATATCATAACTGGAGTCTTACGCATACGGCATACCTCCATAAGCTTTTTAGTTTGTGGCTCTACTCCCTTTGCAATATCCACCACCACAATTACGCTATCCACAGCAGTAAGTGTGCGGTATGTATCCTCCATAAAGTCTTGGTGACCAGGAGTGTCAAGAATATTAACCTTATGATCACCATACTCGAAGCCCATAACTGATGTTGCTACCGAGATACCACGCTGACGCTCAATATCCATCCAGTCGGAAGTGGCTGATTTCTTTATTTTATTTGATTTAACAGCACCAGCCACATGAATAGCACCACCAAACAGAAGAAGTTTCTCAGTGAGTGTTGTCTTACCCGCATCGGGGTGACTAATAATGGCAAATGTGCGCCTACGTTTTATTTCTTTCTTTAAAGACATATATGTTAGTTTTTATTTTTTCTTTTTATTCAAAACGATGAGTGCTATCTATCAGCAGCCAACATCCTATTAAGTGCATTCTCCCACGTTGGGATAGTAACATGATATTTGTTTTCTATTTTTGATTTGTCAAACACACTATACATTGGTCTTTGAGCCGCAGTTTTGTATTCAGCTGTAGTGATTCTGTTCAGCTTACAGCTGCTTAAGCCTGCTAATTTTTGAATCTTACCTGCAAAGTCATACCAAGTAGTTTCGCCAGAGTTAGAGAAATGATATATCCCCGAATACCATTCAGCCTCGTTTAAAATAACAAATATCATCTCAGCCAAATCTGCAGCATATGTGGGTGTACCCCTTTGATCTGCCACAATATTTAGCTCCTCTCTGCTTGACATCAAATTTAGCATAGTCTTTACAAAGTTAGCACCATATTTTGAAAATAACCATGATGTACGAATAATCATCCACCCATGAGCAATGTTAGCAATAGACTCTTCACCCTTAAGCTTTGATTTTCCATAAACAGATAATGGATTGCACGAATCTGTCTCCTTATAAGGAGTAGATGCAGCGCCGTCAAAAACGTAATCAGTAGATATATGAATAATCTTAACACCATGGGATGAAGATACCTCCGCAATACTTTTAACTGCCTCATAATTTATCAAGTATGCAGTATCTACATCCTCTTCTGCTTTATCTACAGCTGTGTATGCTGCACAATTGATAATATATTCAATAGAGTTACGCTCTACAAAATATTCTAATTGCTTTTTATCAGTAATATCCAAATGATCCACATCAGTGAAGAAAAACCTAAAAGGAGTATTAGTAATCTCTGCTCTTGCCTTCATCTCTTGCCCCAACTGACCATTGGCACCAGTAACCAATACGTTTTTCTGGATTAGTCCATAATAGAACATCTCCTTTTTAGATACAGTTTCTGTACCCCCTAATTGTTTGTTTGAACCAGTGTAGATAGCCATAATTTTATTGTATTATAAGTGCTGGTGACAATGTGATAGATTATTTTATATACACAAATCATTGTTTTTACTACTTTTGTACAAAAGTACAACGAAAATGGCAGAATTCCATATTATTGAAACTGGTTATTTTTTGGCTGATGGTGGAGCCATGTTTGGGCCCATTCCTAAAAAGTATTGGAGCAAACGTTATCCGTGCGACGATAACAATATGTGCAAAATGGCAATGCGATGCCTATTTATAGAAACTGATGATAGAAAGATACTTATTGATTGCGGCTCGGGCGACAAACAACTTGACAAACTAAAATATTATCAACCTCACGATTTAAATGATTTAACTCTAGAGATTGAAAAAATAGGCTACTCGGCCGAAGAGGTTACTGATGTTATTCTTACTCATCTACACTTCGATCATTGTGGCGGTGGCACCATCATCAATAATAAAGGAGAAGTAATTCCCACATTCCCAAACGCAACTTATTGGCTTAGCAAAGCACAGTGGGACAATTACAAATTACCACGACCATACGAGGCTGCTTCATTTTTCCCTGAAAACATTGATCCAATTTATAGTGCTGGGCAATTGAAGCTTGTGGATAATGACATGCTCCTATGTCCCGAAGTATTGCTAAAGCTATACGATGGGCACACACCTGGGCAGATAGTTGCCTTTATTAATAATGAAGAACAAGGACAAGTTATTTATCCTGGAGATGTAATTCCTACCTCAGTGCATATGCCTGTGGGTTGGCTATCTGCCTACGACAATGATGCAGCTCTAGCTATGGAAGAAAAGCAACGCTTTCTGGATGAAGTTAAAGCAAAGGGTGGATTATTAATATTCTTTCATGATGCATACAACAGCACAAAACATATAGGGGCCAATAAATATTGACCCCTATGATATAATCATTTCCCCACAAAATATTCACTGAAGAACAAAAACTGATACTTCACTGCATTTTGCCAATAAGGCCAATTGTGGGCACCGGGGCGAGAGATGAAATCATGAGGTATATTTCTGTAATTCAACTCTTCGTGCAACTTAACATTTACATCATAGAAGAAATCTTCCGTACCACAATCAATTATTATTTTAATAGAGTTTGGAGTCAATAGATGTAACTGATTTATTACTGTGTTCTTTTCCCAATTTTCGGGATGTTCTGACTGTTTGCCTAGACGTTGTGCCATATCCCAATTATTAGGAAAAGGACGAATATCTACACCTCCACTCATACTTCCACAAGCGCCAAACACATCTTGATGACGAAACCCTAAATATAAACCACCATGTCCTCCCATGCTAAGCCCTGTTATGGCTCTACCTTTTCGTGAAGCAACAGTATTATAATTTTTATCCACCCACTCTACTAATTCTTTAGAGACAAATGTTTCGTACATCATCTTTGAGTCAACGGGGCTATCAAAATACCAGCTACCAAACTCCCCATCAGGGCAAACTACTATAACATCATGCATGTCAGACAAATTACTAACCTCTGGTCCATCATTCACCCACGAACCATAATTACCACTATACCCATGGAGTAGATAAACTGTGGGCAGTTTCTTCAAATTGCTATAACTGTCTGGTGTAACAACTACTGTTTTAATATCTTTATCCATCGAATGGCTATAAACACTCACTGTATCAACCTTAGCGGCCGACAATGGAAGAACTGACAAAAGTGCCAGTAGAACAAATAATTTGCAAAAGCGTTTCATATAATATATTAGTGTATAAATAATGATAATAGAATTCAAAGATAGCAATTATTGCTGATTTTTGAAATATTGATTTACATTTTAATAATTACAAATGATTATGGATATTCAATTTAAGATTGACGAACAGAAGCGTGGTAGCTTTTTTATAGAAAACAATCATAAACAACAAATTGCCGAACTCGACTTTGAGATAAAAGATGATGTTCTAAATGCATATCATACTGGGGTTAGAAAAGAACTAGAGGGGCAAGGAATAGCGGGAAAGCTTTTTGATGAAATGGTTGACTATGCACGAAGCAATAACCTGAAAGTACTTCCATCTTGCTCATACATACTTGTGAAATTTAAACGCAACGAGGATCAATATAAAGATATTTGGATACGGGATAAAGATGAACCAACAGGAGAGGCTTGTGGCATAAAGCCTAAGAAATAGAATAGCATCTTTCACATTCTGACAGTATATATCAAAGTGAGTATGTATATTTATAACTTTGTCATGTTCTCAGATAAACATTATATGCATAACACACTCATAAGAAAACATTTAGTGCTTCTATAAAACGCTTTATGCGCTTTATAGGAGCACTAAATAAATCGTTTAACTTTAGTACTACCCGAAAGTATTTACATTATTGAATGGTTTTGAGAGCAAAAATAGGCTCTATTATGTTTTGTGTGGGTGATTCCATAAAACTCATAATATTGTACTATGTATAACATAGAAATATTTAGCATCGTATTAAGTCTTTCCTCTCCATGGCATGTTGAGAAAGCTGAGTTTTTAAGTTCTTCAACAGGATGTTAATTTATTTCACACTCACTAAACCCTAAAATGTAAGTAAAGATTAAAACATACAGTCTATTTTTGGTAAATTGCTGATATATTGATTATTGAATGCATTTACTCGTTTAACATTATGAGAAAAAGTGAGCTAAACACATTTGTGATTGACAACATATTGTTCAAATCATCTTCAAACACATATGTAAATGACAATATATTGTTGCGATTCTCCCTATAAACATATTGATTTAGTATTATTAACGTGCAAAAGCTCATGAATCAACCTTTAGTTTTAACAATTGGACAAAAATGTGGCTCAAACACAAATGTGTTTTAGGACTATTTGGTCACGGTGAACAAAAACACAAATGTAATTGAGCCACTTTTTTCCAATTTTCTTGAAATACAAGTTGTATTGACTCACTTTTTTGTCTCAATCTTTATGCATATATATGTTTATTAACACTAATAGGTTCAGTTATTGTTAATAATACTGTGTTTTTAGCGTATTATAAAAAAAGTGTGACCAAATACATTTGTGTTTGAGGCGAAAAAGTTCATCTTTTTTGTAATTACACTTCGACATGAAGACTTTTTGACTAAGATAATAAAAAACACTCTTGCGTTTTATAGCTTGTAAACTAGAAGGCTAAATATACTGTATTGATTTAACTAAGTCAAAATATAAACCACTATATATCAATATGATTCACTTCCTAAACGGTAAAATCTGATTTGATTACCCACTAGATTCGTTATAGAGCCTGTTTGTGTTCATTTCACCGCATATGAGACAGAGAAATACTGAGTAATAAGCATCATTTAATGGATAAGGTCCAGATAATTATAAAGTTATTGATATCTTGACATTTAGCTACATCTTAAGCCAATTTATCAATTAGTCATTGACAATGTATCGTCATAAATAAGCAACATTAAAGACCCTTAGATTGGTGCCATTTCTGTCTAAGCAAATTACGAACCTCCTTACCCCAAAACTTTAAGTCCTCATCAACCCAATTACTTAAGGGCTTACTAGGATTTTCCACCATCGAGCAAAGCTCATCCTTGTCAGAGACAGACCACATTACGTAGCTCAATTTATTTTGGTCCATAAAATTCAACCAAACTTTCCATTCTTCCATATCAAAAGAGCCTGTTCCTGTTGCTTCAGTAGCTGCACATTCAGACACAAAAATTGGAATGCCCTTGCTAAGTGCATAGGACGTTCTGTCTCTCAAATCTTGCCCATGTGTTGCTGCATAAAAATGCATTGTGTACATTATATTGTCAAACCCAATAATTGGGTCATCTGCAGCAATGTGAATATCCTGATCCCAGTGTGGTGTGCCTACTAAAATAATATTTTTTGAATCAATTTCACGAATCGTCTTAATCAGCTCTATTGAATATGCTTTTACATCGGTCCAAGAATCAAATACGGGCTCGTTGAATATTTCATAAATGATATTGGGATAATCTTTATATTTTGTAGCAACAGTTGTAAAGAACTGCTTTGCCTCATCTAAATAAATATCATGACTGTGCCAATCCACAATAACATAAATTCCATCGTCAATTGCTGCATCTATCACTTTATAAAGTAAATGTAATGCTTCATCAGGTTTATCATTGTATGAGTTTTCGGGACCTACACCAATTGCTGCTCTAACAACTGTAGTTTTCCAATCGTTAGTGAGCCATCGTATTGTTCCCTTATTGTAGAACCTAGGCCACCAATTATGCCAACCAAGACTTACACCATGCAAAGCAAAAGAATCACCATTTTGATTTACCATCTGATTACCCTTAACACTTAAAAATCCATTAGACTCAACAATAGTAGTTTCTTCAGTTTTTTCAATTGTGGAAGATACAATGCATGCGGTTGTCAAGCCAAACAGTGCAAGAACCGCAATAAATAAAATTGTTTTGAAGTATTTACGCATAATAAATGTTTTATAAAATATCAAACTAGTATAATTTCACTTCAAATTTGGAACATTATTTCTATAAACTATTATATCTTTCATCTCAAAAATATTCTGCCAATATGATTTATTTGCAAATTGATGAGATTCTTTTTTAAATTCAACACCTTCAATCGTAAGAGTTCTTTCATAATCGTACCATGGCATTGCCCATAACCATTTAACATTCTTCGCCCATTGTTCACTCAAATTAGATATATTTCCATACTCCGATAAAGCGAGCATTTTGTTGGGATATTTTCTTTTCATATTTTCATAAAAAGATACGATAGAGCCTAAATCCTTGTCATAAATATCTGCACCTATCAAATCCACATAATCATCACCTGGATACCACTCGTCATCATTTCCGTCAGATGTCCATATCCAAATTAAATTGTTAAGCCCTTTATCATTAAAAACATCAAACATCATTTGCCATAACTTCTTAGCTGGCATAGCTCCTTTTGCACCCCACCAAAACCATCTTCCTGAGGCTTCGTGAAGTGGCCTCCACAGTATTGGAATATTTTTATCATTTAGCAATAATAGATTATCGGCAATTTTATTTAAATCAGCAATTACAATATCATACTCATCAGTACCCTCAATTACTGCACGCGATACATCAAAGTCTGTCTCTTTAGAATAAAATGCGTAGCTATTACTAGAATTACTTTTAGGTACGTTCCAATGCCACATAGCAGCTACCAAGCCATTATTTTGCCACCAATTTTCTATTACACTAATGTTCTCATAATCGATCCAACTAGAGGGAGATGCATAAAGGTGAATATAATCAAAGCAGTTCAAGGCAGGATATTCACCAGTATGATATCTCACCCACTCCGCTTCATTAATATTCCATGATACATTAGCCATCGTTCCCGTTATCATCTTCTCTCCTGTTATAGATTTTAGATAGTTGTATAACTTTTGTGTCTGAATAGAAGGATTATCTATAACTAATTTTGAGAGCTCAACATCTTGGGTTTTGAAAACAATTTCAATTTTCCCTGACATGGCCCCTGATTCTCTACCAGTTATTTGGTTTTTAGGAATCTCAATTATATAAGTAGTGTTTGGTTGAAGACTTACATCTATTCTAAGTTCAGACATATTTACTGTAACTCTTTGTGCCAACTCACCATTTATTTCAATGTTTTGTGGTTGATTCAGCTTAATATTTTCAGAAAATATAAAAGATACTTGACTTTCTCTAAAGCTAACTTCATTATCATTATTAGCTGGAATGGAGGATACTAAGTTTAGAGTTTCTAATGCTGGCTTTTGATGCTCTGTATCATTGCAAGACCATAATAATAAAAAAAATGCAATCATTATTAATTTATAAGTATGCTTTTTAAGATCTATCATGACAAAACAAATTTGGTTTTAATTATCAGCCTTGATATAAAACAAACTTTATATCAAGACTGATAAAATTAAATAAGCATTCTACTTATCAACTAGTTAAATATATAATTCTATTTTATAACTGTTACTTTTGATATCAACATGCCAGAACCACCAATAATAATAGCTGTTTTTGACCAGCCATCATCTACTGTCCGAACAGCATCTAAAATAGCTTGTGTCAATTTCAATTCATAAGTTGACTCACCCTCAGGAACATCTATAGATGCAAATTCTGAATTATAGTTAGGATCATTTTCAAAATGAATTTTTGACCAATTTGCATCCTGCACCGCAAAAGAAGGTGAATTACTCGGAGTGAAGTAAAACTTAATTTTTGAACCATTTCTCAAATCCTCCAAAGACTCTTTATATATTCGCAATGTATTATCACCCCAATCCAATTGAAGATTTCCTTCATAAATAGTAGTTTCTTCAGGTTCAGTCCCAACAATGATAGATATTTTAGAAATTATCACACCATCACCAGTAAGCATCAATCCAGTATTACTCCAACCGTCATTAATAGTCATTATACCATTTATAATTTCGGAAGTAAGTTCTATTTCGTAACTAGTAGATCCTTCAGGCACTGATATAGTACCCCACTGAGTATCAAAGTTAGGGTCATTTATTTGAAACTTAGTCCAGTTTGCATCAGCATACGCAATAGATGCTCCAGCTAAAGTTGAAGCCATATAAATTTTTAGTTTAGCACCAGCAGGCACATTTTCAAAATCAGGCTTATTCAACCGTAAAGGATTACCCCAATTCAACGCAAACAAATCGCCTTCATAAATAATGGTTTCGATAATTCCTGTTCCAATTACTGGAATTTTATAAACAGCCTCTCCATTATCTGATATTAATTTCAAATCTGTTTCACCTTTGGCCTCTGTGGGTATCATTATGTACAGATTGGGCGCATCATGAATATAATTAACAGCAATACCATCTACTTGCACCTCTGTCAATCTATGACCATTTATAACTTGAACTGTCAACACTCCTCCTGCATAAATTTCGGCCTTTGGTCCTGGTGGAATAGGAATAAACCCAAATTCTGGTGGTGTAATAGTTAGCTCTATAGCTTCAACCATCTCTTTATTATTCATGTGCAGAAGCAATACTCCAGACAAAGCATTATAAGGCACAGTAAATGTCAACTGATCTTTATCTAATGTGCCAACCTCAACTTCTAAATTATCTAATAGAGAAATTGAAGATACCAAGTCCAAGTTAGTGCCCGATAGTGTCAAATCTTTACCACCAAAAGCAGGATTGGGTGTCATAGATGTTACAGCTGGTTTTTGAGTATTTACATCAATACTTACACTCTTTCCGCTTGCAGTATGAAGTAACATTTCACCACTTTGAGCCATTTCTGGGAACTTAACTGTAAGCTCCGAGTTTGATTTAGACTCTGGTAAAACCACACCATCAACTCCCTCAAATGATATATTTGTAACTAGCTCCATATTCTTACCTTTAATGGTAATCAAATCATTAGCACGAAGTTCTATTAATGGCGAAGCATTTAAGTCATGCGGTAATGCCACTCCGATATTTGCAATCGGCACTTCTACTCCCGAAGCTGGGCTCATTACTACTACTCCATCTGAAATATTCTCAGGAAGTGTAAACACAATTTTACTATCTTCAATTTCATATTCCACTTCGCTGCCATTTGGCATCTGCACTTTAACTACTAAATCTAAATCCTTTCCTTTAATAGAAATAACATCGCCAGGTTTCTTCTCCGAAAGATCAACAACCTCATCTACCGATGGCAACACTACTAATAAAACTTCAGGTGATACATATTCAAGAGGTATCTCGTCATTATTTTGAAGTGTAATAACTCCTGTTTGAGCTACAGCTGGAAGGATTAATTCAATTTTTGTTCTCTCATAAGTAACAAAGTCTTGTTTTTCAATCTCCACTTTGTTGGATAAGATAACCTTATCAATTAAATTAAAATAATTTCCCTCTAATGTCAATAACTGCCCTGCTTTAATAGGTTGAGGTGATATTTTAGCTATTTCGATTGGTTCTGAGATTTTAAGAGTAGTTGAAAAAGAATACTCTACACCCTTATTATCCTGTAGCTTAATTATGCCCTCCTCTGTTTCCTGAGGTATCAAAACCTTAATCATTTTTTCAGAAATCAATTCAATATCTGTAACCTCAATATTGTTCGGCAATATTACTTTAGATATTTTGTCCAAATGTGTACCTACAACAGATAAACTTTGCCCTCGCAAAGCAGGATTAGGACCAAATGCTTTTATTGTTGTCTGTTTTGATGCAAGTATATCTGTATTTAGTTCATCATTATTGCTACAAGAAAGAGCAATTAATAACATAACCCCAATTAGCGATACTAGCTTAAGACCTCTAATTATATATCTATTCTTATACATAATATTTCATTTTGAAAGTTGTTATGGAATTACTCTAATATTGTCTAATAAAATAACTGGCGTACACTCTGCAGTCCCTATCCAATTATTATTTCCACGATTATGAATTGCAATTCCTAGTGCACCATAATCTACAGAAAGTGGAATCTCTGTTCCATATCCATTGTATTTAAACTCAGAGAGCGGTATAGATACGGTTTCCCAGCCATCAGTAACAAAAGAACCTGATGACAGCCAAGGAACCCATGCACCACGAGGCATGCCACCACCATCAACTGATCCGTCAGCCCACAAATAGTTTTCGGCCTGTCCTTGTTTGAAGAACGCAAAAATCATAGGACCGGCACTCCAAGGCTCCAACACATTAACTTCAAACTTTAAGGTAGATGTTGCAGGATTACTTGGAAATAAATTCCCTGTAGGAACACCATTATCTTCACCCCATATATTTATAATAACACTTCCTCCTACCCATGCACCATCTATACCTATTGTATTTCCTTCGATTCGCACATAATTTCCAGTTATGGACAAAGCAGGGTCATTTTGAATTTTTGAATCATCAGGACGGCCCCATCCACCTACGAAACCCTCCTCAAATCCAGTAATCAAACCTCTATCATCATGAAATATATCTCTTGAAAGACCTGTACTTCCATATAAAGTTCTTACCTCTATTGGTCCTTTTACATCTATTGAAGGTGCTTTAAAAACAAGTTCATTTTTCTCAAAACTAACTATATCCCCAGTAGGAATTTCATAGTCACCAACAAATATTTTAATAAAACTAGCATCTGTAGCCAGAAAATAATCACCATAAAGAACCACATCGTCACCTTGAGGAACTTGCTCATTTTTTATTCGAGAAAGAATGGGTGCAGGTATTTTAACCTCAAAATCATACGTCACAGTATCTTTGCTCTGGGTCACAAAATATATTTTATTAGTTTTCACACTGGGTAAGTCTTTAGGGATGTTCACAAAAAGTGTGTTCTTAGTTACCATATTGATATTCAATAAAGCTTTGATGTTATTAAACCATACCTCTTGAATACTGGTTAAGTTTTCCCCAATAATAACTATATTTTCATTCATGAATGCCCCCTCAAGTAATTGCTCTTCACTATCTTTAGATTGGTACCTAATATAACTGATTGTTGGCTTACCAGTAGTCATTTCGTATTTTCCAGACTGTTCTCTTTCGCAACCAGCTACCACAAGTAAAATCAAAATAATAGGGAGAATTATTTTTTTAATCTTATTATTTTTCATACGATTAATTTATTTCTGTTGTTTACTAAACATATTTGTTTTTTTAAACAAATACTTATTCATAAGTATATTGACTAACATCATAATCAATAGGATCTTTAGATAAATTGGGGTTCATCTGCAAATCAGTAGATGGAAAAGGCATTGTAAACTTATCATGCGTATAAGGCTTTCCATCAGGTCGCTCAATATCAATTCTTGGTGAAAGTTCTCCTGTTTCTTGATCTACTTTAGGATATCCACCCTCTTTACCCCACGTATTCCATCCTTGATCTAAATAATAGCCACTTAAACCAGTATATGTTTTTCTATTTTGACCATTTAAATAAGCAAGAGCTTTATCTGGTTCATAATAGTGCCAACGAACAATATCATACCAAAAGTCACCCTCAAATGCCAATTCTAAACGACGCTCTAAGAAAATATCTCGCCACGTAATTGATGATTTAGTACTAACACCGGCACGCTTTCTAACCTCGTTATACGCCCACAACGCTTCTGCATCTGAGGTTGACTCTGCATTTCCTAAAACTGCTTCTGCATAAATCAAATACACATCTGCTAATCGCAATATATGAGTTGCTAGACTTGTTCCACGCCCAATCATCGGAACACCAAATTCACCAATATGATCAGCATTATTACCTACAACATGCTTAACAACATTGGCCCCAGTCGAACTATGGAAATCTTTAAGAAGTGTACCATAGAATCTACTAAAATCAAAACCATTAGGGAATGCAACATCATTGTTGTCTGCATCCTTTTTAACTGGGTTATTTCGCCAAAAATAACTATAAACATCCCCATACATCATCATTGTAGATTTTCGTCTCTTATCTACATTGTTGCGAGTTGGCGATAAAGCACCTGAAGGAGATGTTCCATTGAATTTTTCTCCGAAGGCCTCCTGTAAGTCTAACGAAGGGCCAGTCCAGCTACCCCATGCATCACCTTCGGCAAAGCCACTAGGAGTTAAGTCAGATTGTAGATCATTTTGCGCTGTCCAATAATTATCTGCAGCTGTAACCCACCTCCAAGCAATAAGGCTTTCACCATCAGCGTTATGACTGCCTCTAAAAATATCTGAATATTCAAAAGTCAACTCTCTACCGCTTTCTCTCACAACTTTACGAGCATATTCTTTGGCAAGTTCTAAATCGGAGCTATTTCTATTGCCTGATTGACCGTACCCAGATCTAGTTAAATATACTTTGGCCAATAGGCCATATGCAGAATATTTGTCTAGACGTCCTTTTTCATTATTTTCCGGCAACCATTTGACTGCCTGCTCAAGTGTCATAATTATATATTCATACACATTTTCAATTTTTGCACGATATAGCGAATTATATTCTCCACTATTCATTAATTCTGTATTATTGTGTATAATAGGCACAGCACCATAAATTCTGACCATAAAAAAATATGATAGAGCTTTCCATACTAAAGCTTCACCCTTAGCTGTATTGCGCCCAAGCTCCGTAGTCTGTGCTCCTGCATAAAGATTTATATTTTCCAAAACAGTATTTGCTCTTGCATTTACCGCCCATAAAGATGCAGACATACTTTTTACCTCCTCCATATCATCGTTAGGAGTGAGCATCCAAAACCCGTTTCCCTCTATGTAGTAATTGCCCGATTGACAATCTCCAACTCTAAGCCAGCCACGGAAAAAATCAAACCAAGGCACGGTATATAACGGATTTACCGCTTGCAAACATTGTTCGTCATTCTTATAGAAATTTGCTAATGTGTAATTAGCCTTATCTGGTCTATTGAGGAAATCTTCACATGATACTACAAGAAGCATCAAAAGTGCAAATATCAATATTATACTATTTTTTATCTTTTTCATTATATAATAATTTTATATTAGAATGAAACATTTAATCCAAAAGAAATAATTCTTGGAGCAGGATATCTTCCCAAATCAAAACCAAAAGTATATCCTGTTGCATCTTGCGGATTGACTCCAACTTCAGGGTCATAACCAGTGTATTTGGTGAAAGTCACCAAATTTTGAATATTGGTATAAACACGAATAGACTCCATTTTTATTTTTCTAGTGATTGTCTTCGGAAGTGTATATCCTAGTGCTATGTTTTTTATACGTAAATAGGAACCATCTTCAATATACCTATCGCTTATGCGAGAGTTATTATAAGGCTGGCTTCTTCCAGCACGAGGTAACGATGTATTTGGATTTGATAGCTTAACATTTTCTATATCTTCGTACCAATGCAAAATGGTATGTTCGCTATTATCAGGATTAACAATTGGATATTGCTTGTTGGGATCAATTGGAATAATATTAGCAAAATCCATCACTTTAGTAAGCTGATTGGTCCAGTAACCCATTCCAGTTAGTTGTCTATCTAAAGCATTAAACACATCATTACCATAACTACCTTGTATAAAAATATTAAAATCAAAGTCCTTATAAGTAAATGTGTTGTTAAGTCCGTAAGTAAACTTTGGAAGTGGAGAACCAATAAAAGTTCTATCATAACTATCAATCTTTCCATCAGGCTTTCCATCAGGTCCACTAATATCACGATATTTGATATCCCCTACAAAGACAGTAGAATAACGATTATAACCACCTTCGGGAATTTGCCCCCACAAATGATCGTCTATATCTTCCCTGCTCTGATACACACCATCTGCAATATACCCATAGAACTGATATAGTGAGCCTCCAACTGGAGATAAAGCTATCACATCACTCCATTGACCATAACCTTCAATTCCAGAAGCATCTGTACCCTGAAGAGCAACTAGTTTGTTTTTATTAAATGATATTTGGAAGTCAGAGCTCCATGAGAAGTTCTTCATTTCAATATTTAATGTATTAAGAGAAATCTCCAAACCTTTATTATTAATAGTGCCGAAGTTACCCATAGGCGCTGTTAGAGCAGAGTTCCCATTACCGCGAGAACCAAAGTAAGTAGGTAGTTGCAACTGCATCAACAAATCATTAGCAGTTTTGTCATAAACATCAACAGTAAGATTTATACGATTATGCCAAAAAGACAAATCAAGACCCAA
>JAAYFB010000333.1 GCA_012728465.1 Proteiniphilum sp.
TACATCTTTCAAAAGATCTTTGTCACGCTTAATATTATTAAGAACAAATATTGGTAAATCTTCATTCTTCATCAGCATATTAGTGTAGTTGTTGGTAACAAGCGTTACTTTCTCCTCTATTTTTATTTCATCATTTGATAAAATAGGCTCCAAGATACCAAACAGCTCCATAAACTTTTGTTCAACTATTATCTTGAATAGCTTTTGTTTGCTACCAAAATAGTAGTTGATGAGTGCTAGATTTATTCCTGACTCTTCGGCTATGTCACGCGTTCGTGTTGCTGCAAATCCCTTTTGGGTAAATATCTTTTGCGCAGCCTCTATTATTTTTTGCTCTGTGGTAAGTTCTGTCATTTAAGTATTTACTTTATTTGTTTTGTAATACACACCATCTAATACTCTCTATTGGCAAAGATATATTAGTTTCGATAATTAAACAAGTGTTTAATTGAAAAAGTTTAAACGGGTGATTAAAAAAATACTATTTATAAGATTACCAAAGTGGCAGCAATACCGATAGTTTTAGAAGAATATGTTTATATTGAATATACTTTATAAACAAAATAATTCTGGATCTACAATAAACGCAATAGGTTATTTAAATCTATAATAATATTTACTTATATCAAATGCTCTTGCATTTGGCATTACCGAACTAAAAACAATATATTCAAGCTTAACTTGCCAAGATAAACCATATATTTTAAATATCTTTGCATTTATATTGAAGCTCTATGTATGGGGCTTAGATGTAATTATAAAATAGATTATAAACTATCGATCTCCTAGAAATAAACAAGCTCACTAATAAGTTTGTTATATTATAGGATATAAAAAATAAATTGAATTGAATTCAAATAACGTAAACGTACAGTTTAAAAAAAAGAAAGTTCTAATTGACTTATCTTCATTAAAGAATATATACTGTGGTTTAGGTCAAGTAGCACTAAACTATGGTAATTATTTTAAAGAGAATTATAATGCTAGCGAGTCAATTTATGAACTTACTTTTCTAATGCCAAAAAAATTAGAGGGAATGTTTGGAGATAATGTTAAGTACATATCTTCTACTAATTTGATTAGAAAGCATTTCAATTTATTATTTCCCAGATATGATATTTGGCATTCCATACATCAATTAAGTCGTTTTAGCCCTACTGATGCCTCAACAAAGCAAATATTAACAATCCACGACTTAAATTATCTGTATGAAAAGAGTGGTGAAGCTAAAGATAAACTTCATACAAAAATTCAGAAAAAAGTCGAAAGAGCTAATATTATAACATGCATATCTAAGTTTGCAAAAAAAGATATTGAATCTCACTTGAACATAAATGGTAAAAATTGTTTGGTAATTTATAATGGAGTAGAACAATACAACCAAATAGACTCTGTTAAGCCGAAATCAGACATAAAAGCCCCTTTTTTCTTTTCTATTGGAGTTCTTGAAAGAAAGAAGAATTTTCACGTGCTTTTCGATATGATGAAGCAGATGCCTGATAAAACTCTTTACATCGCTGGTAAAGAGCCTAAAAGAAGCAAGCATAAAGAATATGTTAATAGTTTAAGGCAACAACTTATTGATAAGAATATTCATAATGTTGTGTTATTAGGACCTGTTTCTCAAGAGGAGAAAATATGGTTGTATAAAAATTGTGAGGCTTTTATTTTTCCTTCACTTTTCGAAGGATTCGGACTTCCTATTATTGAAGCATTGCAATTCGGCAAACCTGTAATAGCTAACAAGGGTACCAGTTTAATAGAGATTGGTGATAAACATGTTGGTTTTATTGAAAACTTTGACAGTGAACATATAAAACAAGTAACACTTAAACATATCAATGAATTTTCTAATTCACCAGATAGAATACGAGCAGCTATTAAATACGCAAAGACCTTCACATATAAAAAACATTTTCAAGAATATGAAAAACTCTACTCGCAGCTTTGAAGTCGATCTTGTGTATCTTTGGGTTGATGGTAATGATATCGAATGGCTAAATAAAAAGAATGCATTTCTGAGTAAAATAAAAGGACTACCTATTGAAGGTACTTCTAAAGCAAGAACTGCTAACAACGATGAACTATTATATTCTTTAAGATCGGCA
>JAAYFB010000334.1 GCA_012728465.1 Proteiniphilum sp.
ATCTTTCATCTCTGGCTCCGTACGTGTAATTGTAGCATTAGGTGTAGTGGTGTCAAAAAATAACTTATAGCTATTATCATAAACACTTATTCCATAACTTCCCGCTGCGTAATAGTTACCCAAATCAATCCATGTCCATTCAGGCGAAACACCTTCATACCCAAACAGATTATCAACCACTACTATTTCATACTCTTTGTCAGAATTCAATTCGCGCTTTGCAACTGATGCCACATTTAGAAAGAATGCGTTAGGGTTAGTCTCAAAAACACTACTAGCCAAAGTGGGATCACCAGAACCTATCACCAATATTCTATTAGGATTATTAGAGTCAATCGCTACCCTAGTCTCATATCTAAAATCATCTCCCAAAACTTCCAAAGCGGTTGCAGTAGTTATTACCTTTGCTATTGATGCTGGTGTTAACGACTTCTGTTCATCATGGCTCACAATGGTTTCTCCTGACTTTAAGTCAACAACCTGCACACCAATCGAAGCATGTCTTAGTGCTGGGTTATTAACAAACTGCTGAAGTGCAGATTGAGAAAATAGTGAAACCGAAAAAAATAATGACAATATTGATAATAGTGAAATCTTGTTCATGTGACATTCGTTTTCAACAAAAATAATCAAAAAGATTTGAGTGGCAAAAGAGGCAAAATATATTTTTCAAAACAAATAACTGACGAAACAGCCACACTATGACAATATTACAATATATGTGCCTCGATATAAGCAAAAAGTTATAACTTTGTATCTTTATTATTCTTAATTTATAAACTTACAATTAATAAGTGCTTTAATGAAAAAGTTATTTTTAATTACATTAACTGCTATGACTTTATTTGGGTGCAACAACTCAAAAACAGGGAGCACAGCTGGTGAGCCAGGAGCTATATTCTACTCCGAATTCGACACACAGTTTGGCGTTCCCCCTTTTGACAAAATCACATTTGCTGACTTTGAGCCAGCATACATGAAAGGTATTGAAGAACAAGCCAAAGAGATTGAAGCTATCGTTAACAACGAAGAGGAACCCACATTTGAAAACACTATTGTGGCTTTGGACAATAGTGGTGAAATCTTAGGAAGAGTAGCTCGCGTATTTGGTGGACTAAAAGGTGCCGAAACAAATGATGATATTCAAGCTTTAGCTGTAAAGTTATCGCCAATACTATCTGAGCATAGTGACAATATCAATCTAAATGAGGATTTATTTGCTAGAATAAAGAAAGTGCATGACAATGCGGACAATCTTGACTTGACTACTGAACAGAGAAGATTACTTGATGTGTACTACAAAAAATTTGTTCGTTCGGGTATCGAGCTTGATGCTGATGCTAAAACAAAACTACGTAGCATCAACAAAGACCTATCGTCATTAACTCTAAAGTTTGGCAACAATCTTTTGAGCGAAACTAATGGATTCAAATTAGTTATTGACAACGAAGCAGACCTTGCTGGACTTCCCGAAGGAGTAATTGCTGCAGCAGCTGATGTTGCAAAAAACAATGACATGGAAGGCAAGTGGGTTTTCACACTACAAAAGCCAAGTTGGCTACCATTCTTACAATATGCTGACAACAGAGACTTGCGTGAAAAGCTGTACAAAGCAATGTATAATCGTGGTGATAACGATAATGATAACGACAACAAAAAAGTTATCAATGATATTGTAAATCTACGTATCGAGAAAGCACAAATGTTGGGTTACAAAAACCACGCCGACTTTGTGTTAGAAGAAACTATGGCTAAAAATGCAGATAATGTTTACAAACTGCTTAACGATGTGTGGAGCTATGCACTACCACAAGCTAAAAAAGAGGCTGCCGAACTACAAGCTGTAATTGATGCAGAGGGTGGCAATTTCAAACTAGAATCGTGGGACTGGTGGTACTACACCGAAAAGGTACGTGAGCAAAAATATGCACTTAGTGAGGAGGAGACGAAACCATACTTCAAAATGGAAAATGTGCGTGCAGGTGTTTTTGAAGCGGCTAATAGACTTTGGGGCTTAACTTTCAAAGAGCTTAAAGATATTCCTGTTTACCACCCAGAAGTAGAGGCTTACGAAGTATTAGATGCTGACGGATCTCACCTTGCAGTATTTTATACTGACTACTTTCCTCGCGCAGGCAAAAATGCTGGTGCATGGATGAGTAGCTTCCGCATGCAAAAATATGCTAATGGCAAAAGAGTGGATCCTATTATATTCAATGTAGGTAACTTCTCTCGAGCCACTGGTGGCAAGCCAGCACTTTTAACACTAGATGAAGTAGAAACACTTTTCCACGAGTTTGGACACGCACTTCACGGAATGCTTTCTGATGTAAACTATGTAGGACTTGCAGGCACTAGTGTGTCTCGTGACTTTGTTGAGCTTCCATCTCAAATAATGGAACACTGGGCA
>JAAYFB010000335.1 GCA_012728465.1 Proteiniphilum sp.
CCATCAAGGGAGGAAACACTATGGATTATGTCGTTGAAGAAATGAAAGGGTTTAAAGTTATCGGGTTTGAAAAGTTTTTTGATTACGAGACCGCTTACCAAGAAATTCCTAAATTCTGGGGTGAGACTTATGGACAAAAAATTGCACCTCTTTGTAAAAAGACGAACTGCACAAAAGAAGAGGAGATTCTTAAAGAGAGTTGTATAGGAATGTACGGGGTAAATATTGAGGATGGTAAAAATGGACAATTTCGCTATTTACTTGCAGGCAATTATATGGGAGGAGAAGTTCCAGAAGGTTTGAAAGTTTATGAATTTGAAAATTCTCTTTGGGCAAAGTTTACTAGTAAAGGACCAATGCCGGGCGCTCTTCAAGCAGTAAATGATAAAATTTACAAGGAATGGTTACCAAACAACTCAAAATATGAAATTGCTTTCAATGCAAGTTTAGAAGTATATCCAGCTTCTATGGATACGCAAAGTCCTGATTACGAGTGTGCAATTTGGATTCCTGTAAAAGAAAAATAATGTAAAAAAATTGGGTGGTGTCTCTTGTGGGGCACCACTTTTTAGTAGTATTCTTTTTTCAAGAAAATGATAAGAATAATGACTTTTGATGATTTAGGCGCTGTGACTAACATCTACAATATAGCAATAAAAGAGGGGAGATCAACTTTCAATAGTAAGTTGTTTACACCCCAGCTTTGGGAAGAGTCTCATCTGTTCAATTGCCGATATGTCTATTTAAAAGATGATAAAGTAGTTGGTTGGATAGCGCTTTGTCCTATGTCTAAAAGAGAATGCTACAAAGGTTGTGTTGAGGTGAGCCTTTATGTTCATCCTGATTACCGAAGTCAAGGGGTTGGCACCGCTTTGTTATCGCATCTGATTACAGAAAGTGAGAAAAAAGGCTATTGGAGTTTGTATTCTTGTATCTTTTCTACAAATACTCAAAGCATAAAACTACATCAAAAACTAGGGTTTCGTCTCATAGGAGAACGAGAGAAGGTTGCAAAAGATATATTTGGTGTTTGGCAGAATACCACGCTCCTAGAGTTGAGAAGTAACCTAATTATTTGAGCCAACGTTTTATCTTTTGAAATAAAAATCATTATTAATTTGACAAAAAATATATCCGGGTTACCATTGTTCATAAGAGGTATTGGGAACGGTATTTTCTACTTGTATACAGATTATGAGCCTATTTTATACAAATAATAGACAATAATCCAAATACGGCTGAAAAAACCGGGTTTAGACTATTGTTAATGAAATCGAAATTGAGAGTTTCGATTTTAGGAGGAAAAATGAAAAAATCTATTATCGCATTACTCGTATTGGTTTTTGCTTTAACACCAATGTTTGCACAAGGTGGCGCAGAAGCTACAACAGCAAAAAAAGAAACTGCAAATTTAGTTTACTGGACAATGTGGAACGAAGCTGAACCTCAGGGAACAGTTATTGCTGAAGCAGTTGAAGCTTTCACAAAAGCTACAGGCATTAAAGTTGATGTTCAATTCAACGGTCGTGA
>JAAYFB010000336.1 GCA_012728465.1 Proteiniphilum sp.
CGCTTGCTGCCACTTTAGCAACATCTCCTTTACTGTTTAATACCCAGTTGTGGTCGTATCCTCTACCATTAGCCAATTGCTCAAACTCATTATCAATACGCTCGCCTACAGCTGTGGGTGTTCTGAAATCCATCGGAGTACCTTCCACCAAGTCAATAGCACCTGAAGTCATTGATGTATTATCAATTGGAGTGTAACCATCTGCGTCAATCATCAACACATGATCTAAAATAGTATTAGATGGGTCACCACTCAAATTAAAGTACGAGTGATTTGTAAGATTGCAAACGGTTTCTTTATCCGTAGTAGCCTCATACAAAATATCTATTGCATTATCATTTGTAAGAGTCATTATAACCTTCACATCAAGATTACCTGGAAAGCCCATCTCGCCGTCAGGGGACACGTAAGTCATCTCTACAGATTGGTCGCTTAGCTTTTTAGCATCAAACACCTTTGTGTTAAACCCATCTGGTCCGCCATGTAGATTATGAACTCCGTTATTATTAAGTGGCAGCTGGTACTCTACACCGTCAATAGAGAATTTTCCATTAGCAATTCTATTTCCATAACGTCCTATTGTTGCACCAAAATTATTATTAATGCTTGCATAGTCGTTAACATTATCGAAACCTAAAACCACGTCTTTCAAAACTCCATCTTTATCTGGAACCATTACAGAAACTATCACACCACCATAATTAGTGATCGTAACTTCCATACCATTTGCATTTTTCAATACAAATAGGTCGGTGGCTTTACCATCTATTTCGGATTGAAAGTTGCTCTTTTTTAATCCAGAAAGTGTTGATTCCTCCTCCTTTGCTTCATTTTTATTGCCTGTGCATGCCAACAAAGCCACACTTAACAATGTGAGTAATAAATTTTTAATTTTCATGTTCATCTTATTATTTGTTGTTTTTATTTCAAATGATTGTACAAATTTAATAAAAATACAGTTCAATCACTTCATATTATCATTTTTAGAATGATGGAAATGAATATTCTAAAGAAGGTGATGATGTTTCCACAAAAGGCCAGTTGTCTTTCCACTGTACTTCATCCAACATTAAAACTCTACCTGATGGATTATCTACCGACACAGCATGGTAAAGAAACCAGTCTCTTCCATTATTATCTGTAACTATCTCGGAATTGTGACCAGTGCCTACAAATTTTTCATTCTTGCCAATCAGTACCTCGTGATTATTATTCATCATCAACCGTCCCTGTTTATCTTTATAGGGTCCAAACAAATTATCGGACCTTCCCACCACAGTAGTATAAGTGCTTTCAAGACCTCTGCAGCAAGAGCCTATTGACGCAAACATGTAGTAAAATCCATTTCGTTTATGAATATAAACCCCTTCATAAGCAGTGCCTGCAACTTTTAATTTCTCTGCATCAGGCTTTAACGATAATCCATCATCGGATAGTTCGATGGCATATATTCCTCTAAAACTGCCCCAAAAAAGATATTTCTTCCCATTATCTTCTATATAAAATTGGTCTATCGAATTTTGAACATCAATCTCGTTACTTCTAAACAAACTTCCATGATCTTCAAATGGGCCCTCGGGATTATTTGATGTAGCCACACCAACGCCACAAGTCCACTCACCACCCCAAACTGACATAGAGTAGTATAAAACATATTTACCATTGATGTAATTAATATCTGGTGCCCATAAACCCCCTTTTGGCTCAAATGTTGGTCTTGTATCATTGGTAAATGCAGTTCCGATGTTTTCCCAATTCACTAAATCTTTCGAACGTAGTATAGGAGTATTCCTAATATCTTCAGTTGCGTAAAGGTAAAAGTACCCATCCTCTGCTTTCATTAATGTTGGATCTGGCAAGCTATA
>JAAYFB010000337.1 GCA_012728465.1 Proteiniphilum sp.
AGTTGGTCTTCCCACTCCCATAAGCAAAGAGGGATAGTTCCAGCACTAGTATTGCCATACTTTTGAATATTGATCATCACCTTTTCGGGCGAAACACCTGCACGTGAAACAGCAGCATCAATAATACGAACATTGGCTTGATGCGGAACAAACCATGAAAGATTGTCATTTGTGAGTCCATTACGCTCCATAATCTCCATTGATACCTGTGACATATTAGAGACAGCATATTTATAAACAGTTTTGCCCTCCTGATATACAGTATGCTCATTATTAGCAATAGAATCCTCAGTTGCAGGATATTTGCTACCACCAGCCTTCATCTGCAATGGAGCATAACCAACGCCATCAGAACGGATAATTGAATCCATAATTCCATATTCTTCCTCTGTTGGCTCAATCATTACAGCACCACAGCCATCACCAAACAATGGACATGTGGTACGGTCAGTGTAATTAGTTATCGACGACATCTTGTCGCCCGCTATCAAGATAATCTTTTTATAGTTACCCGACTTTATAAAATTACTCACCACCTCAAGCCCATATATAAAGCCAGAACATGCTACTTGCATATCAAAGCAAAAGGCATTTTTTATTCCACAGTTTTCTGCTACCATCGAAGCAGATGAGGGAAATGGATGATCAGGAGTGGTAGTAGCAAATATTACACCGTCAACCTCCTCTGGGTTGGTGTTTGTTTTTTCTAGCAGCTCTTTAACTGCTTTTGTTCCTAAGACGGATACTCCTTGCTCTTCACCTTTAAGGATTCGTCTCTCTTTTATGCCAACTCGCGACATTATCCACTCATTAGTGGTATCCACCATTTTGGATAATTCATCGTTGGTCAAAATATAATCTGGTACGCTTGCTGTGATTCCAGTTATTACTGCATTTAAACTTTTAGACATAAAATTATAGGATAAAAAAACCCTGAAAAAATAACTACTTTATTTTATTCAGGGTTTATATGGATATCAAAAAAGGGTTGATTATAGAGTAGCATCTACATCGATTGCCAATTTACCTCTATAGTGTCCACACTCACCACAAACTGTGTGGTAGATGTGCCAAGCGCCACAATTTGAGCACACAGCCAATGTTGGCATTTGTGCATGATCGTGAGCTCTTCTCTTTCCTTGTCTTGACGACGATTGTCTTCTTTTTGGAGTTGCCATTTCGTATCTTTTATTTTAACGGTTTATATTTTAATTATCTTCAAAGCTTAATCCCTTTAAGCTTTCCCATCTTGGGTCTATTATATTATCTGATGTGTCACCATCATCCTCAGAATAGCCTGATGAATCTTCATCGATAGTATCATCATCAATATCGTTTCTATCCACTGCTTTGTGTTTGCGAAACTTTGCATTCATAAACCTGTTACACTTTCCAGGTTCATGAAAATGTTTAATAGGAATATTTAATACAACAAATTCGTATAAGAACCATGCTATATTAATCTCTCCTTCATCTCGAGGTATGATTATTACCTCATCACTCTCTTCGGAATACTCATCACCCAGCTTCACAACCAAACGATTTTGAGTCTCAATCTGTTGACTCATCTCATCGAGGCATCTATTGCAAGGAATTTGTATTATTCCTTTCAAATCAAAAGAGAAATCAAAAGCAGATGGCGTTACAACTAACTTTAGCAACACTTTCACATCTCCCTTTCCTACCTCTTCATCGTCAATATCCTGAAAGAACTTATTATCTAAGTTGTATTCAAAAGAATATTCACCTTGTGCTAGACCTAATAGTCTGATATTGTATTTACTGAATTTTGCCACTTTCCACAAAAAATTAAGCGGTGCAAAGATAATAATATTTTCTGTTGCACCGCTATATTTATATCAATAATTTAGATTAGCCCTTATATTTATCAGCATTTGCAAGAACTATCTCCTGCATTTTATCAAAATTATCTTCTAAGCTTTGCAACAATTTAAATTGTGCTAATGATCGCACTAAGTTATGATTACCATATGCTATTTTGTAGTATGTGTCTCCATCAATATAGTCAGTAAGGAAACGCACTGTTTGCATATATGTAAGCAATTTAGCTCCAAATGCTAAGTTTTCTATTTCTGTTTCAGTTAGGAATGAGGCTGCATTTTCCAGGTATCCTTTAGTGTATCCTTCAAAGATAGCCAAATCAACTCCTACATTGTCCAAATTCTTATCATCCTCTGCTCCTGTGTTTGCTCCTGTGCGAATAAAATCTCCGAAGTCAGATAACACAAAACCAGGCATTACTGTATCTAAGTCAACCACACAAAGAACATTCTCATCCTTATCAAAAAGAATATTATTAACTTTAGTATCGCAGTGGTTTGTACGTTTTACTAGCTTACCTTCTCTGTGCATCACTTCTGCTTTACACATTTCTTCTGCTCTAGCCTCAATTTCTTTAACTAGATCATTTACTTCTAATAATCGTCCTACTTTATTTGATCTAACAGAGTCTCTAAACGTTTCGAGACGTGACTCTATGTTGTGAAAGTTAGGAATAGTTTCGAACAAAGGACCATCAGGCAAATCGGCAAGCATTTTTTGGAAATCACCAAATGCAAGACCTGCACGATATGCTAACTCGGGATTTATTTCCTCGTAGCTCATGCTGTCTTTGATAAAGTCCATCATTCTCCAATAGTTACCATCTTCATCTTGGTAGTATAACTTACCATCTTTTGCAGGTGTTAATGTTAATACTTTACGATCAATATCAGTAACGTTAGCCTCAGTTAGTTTTTTACGAATGTGAGTGGTTACTCTCATGATATTATTTTGAAGCTCTTCTACATTTTTAAAAATATCATGATTGACTCTCTGTAGAACATATTCGTTACCATCAACCTCTACTTTGTATGAGTCATTGATGTGTCCTTTTCCTAAAGGCTTGATATCCGCCTTATCTGCTGAATCAACAAATTGTGCTACAATGTTTTTAAGTTTATTATTTTCTTGCATAATACAGATTATATATTGATTTTCATTATTCTAGCTCTAATTGTCCAAAAAACTGTGGGACATGAAAGTTTGGACTAGGTAAGTCTATTGCATTCCAACTTATGAAATGAGTTGAAGGAGTTTTGTCTCCACATTTATAAAAGTTTGCTCTTATCACTTGTCCATTTAGCACTTCCCCCTTATTGAATCCCATAGCCTCTTTGGGTATCTCCAAATACATTGTCCAATCGCAAACTTGCTTACCATACTCAAATCTATGACTAATAGTAGAGTGACGATAAATTGACTCCATCACTTCATCTGGCATCCGTTCAGATATTTCACGCGTTTGGTGATATGCAGCAAGTAATACTCCAAGGATATTGCACTCAAAGTTTCTGTAAGATGTTTCACCTTCACGTTGCATAAAAAACTCGACACAGCTATCCTCCCATACAGAACCAAAGTCTTTAGTATTGACAGCACGAACTTCCTCACCTATAACTTCATAGTAAAGATACAGCTTATCTTCATCATGAGCCACTCTAACGCTAACAGGCAATTGTGTTGGAAATTCATTTTTCCAGTTTACTTGATCTATAGATGCTAAAGCACCAGACGTTTGAATCAACTTTATCTTATCGAATATTGTCTCACATTCTGAAATGGGCTGATTGGGTACTACGAGTTTTTTCATTTTATTATTCAATACTTTACTTATCTTTTGGATGTTATAAGACACTATTAACTGTCTTATCGCGATATTGACAAACGTAATTTTCTCCAAAAGTATCTGTTTTTATCCAAATCTACAAACAATTGAAGATTAATTGCATTTTTGAATACTATATCAACTCCTATCAAATAGATTGCCGTGACTACACACTAAATTCATTTAGCCTAATAAAAGCATCTTTTACACAAACTAGTTAGACATCTGTGTCATATTATATATATTTGTCACTATTATGATGTTTATCAATAAAATGACTACGCAATGACTAATATAACAGAATCAATAACGCATATAGTTTCTTCTCAAAAAAAATACTATAACACTGGCAGTACCAAATCTATATCATTCAGGATAGACCAACTAAAGAAGCTTAAGCTAGCAATCCTAAAAAACGAAACAGACTTATATGATGCTCTATGGCATGATCTACATAAATCTAAAGAAGAGACATTCCTAACAGAAATAAGTATCGTGCTAAATGAGATTGATTATCATATTAGAAATTTAAAAAAATGGTCTAAACCAAAACGTGTATCAACACCTAAACACCTCCTGCCCTCTTCAAGCAGAGTCATTTATGAGCCGCTAGGCGTTACATTAATAATTGCACCATGGAATTACCCATTCCAATTAATATTCAACCCATTAGTAGGTGCAATATCTGCTGGTAATTGTGCAGTACTAAAACCATCCCCACACACCGAAAAGACTGTCATGGTGATGGATAAGATTGTGAAAGATGCTTTTGATACGAAATATGTTCACTTAATTCAAGGAGAAGGAGAGGTAGTTAATGTTTTGCTAAATCAACGTTTCGATATGATATTTTTCACAGGTAGTCCATCGTTTGGCAAAGTGGTGATGGGGGCAGCAGCGAAGAACCTTACGCCTGTGATACTTGAATTGGGTGGCAAAAGTCCCGTAATTGTTGATAAGGATGCAAACCTCAAAGTTGCAGCCAAAAGAATAATATGGGGCAAAACCATCAATGCAGGCCAAACATGTATTGCTCCCGACTATTTACTTGTTCACCGTAGCATTAAAAACGAATTGGTTAATCATATTAAAAGTAGCCTTCAAGAGCTGTTTGGTGATGACATAAAGTCAAGTAATAATTATGCACGTATTGTAAGTGATAATAGATTTGACAAACTAATAGATTATCTCACTGATGGCGACTGCATCATTGGCGGAAATATTGACAAATCAGAAAGATACATTTCACCTACAGTTCTAGATAATGTAAGCTTAGATAGCGATGTTATGAACGAAGAGATATTTGGACCCATACTACCCATTATTACATTCGATAATATTGAAGAAGCAATCAATCACATTAATAACAACGAAAAGCCATTAGCCTTATACTATTTTGGCAATTCCTCTAAAGCAAATGACATTATCAATCGTTGTACATCTGGTGGAGCATGCATAAACGATACTATAATACATGTAGCCAACCATAATCTCCCTTTCGGTGGCGTGGGAAATAGTGGCATGGGTAAGTATCATGGCAAGTATAGCTTTACAGTGTTTAGCAACCAAAGAAGCATTATGAAATCACCCACATGGATTGATGTAGCATTTAGATATCCACCATATAAGATGTTTAAGCTGGTAAAAAAGTTATTATCGTAGGGGCTAAACTGTCATAACTAGATAGTGAGAGTGTAACTCAAAGTCACACTCTCACTGAAGAACATAATCACTCGCGGAGTGACAGTTAGTCGCTCCGTGAGTTGGGGCTTTTAAACCCTTATCCAATTGATGTAGTTTTGGTATTTCTCGCATTTCTCACAGGGAGACTAGCAGTCACCCTGCGAATAAAAACTGTCATGGCTGGATAGTGAGGGTGTGACTCAAAGTCACGCTCTAACTGAAGAATATAATTATACATTTTAATTCTAAATCAAATTAGCAAGCAAGAACTTTCTTAGATCTTTAACCTCTACTTCTCTACGCTTAGCATAATCCTCCACCTGCGACTCATCAACAGGTCCAATAACGAAATATTTAGATTGCGGATGAGCAAATATGAATCCACTAACAGATGCTGTTGGTATCATCATGCCGTTCTCGGTAAGCTCCACATCGATATCCTTGAGTGTAAGAAGCTCATCAAGCACAAAGCTAATTGTTTGATCAGGAATGGATGGATAGCCAACTGCTGGACGAATACCTTGAAATCTGGAGGCAAGCATATCAGCTACTGAGATATCCTCATCAGCTGAGAAGCCCCAATATTCAGTACGTATCTTGTGATGTAGCCACTCAGTGCCACCCTCGGCCAATCGCTCAAGAATTGATTTCATAAGAAGCACCATGTACTCATCTTCTTCGCTTTCAAACTTCTTCAATAAAGTCCCACCATCACTAGCAGTTACTGCAAATGGCGCAATATAATCTTGAATACCTGTTGACTTTGGTGCTACAAAATCACTCAACGACATATATTCATTTTTGTCCGTCTTCCTTTGCTGACGCAATAGTGGTACATTAATATCATTTATGACTAAGTTATCACCATCGCTGTAAGCATCGTATATTGCGTATGCAGCATTAATTTCAATAGAATCGCTATTATCCATAATCAATTCAAGCAATTCCACAGCATCATCATATAGTTTAATGGCCTCTTTGGCTCTATCTTGCTCTTCATCTCGAAAGCGAGACAACCATTTACTACGGCTCTCCTCATCTTTATCTACACCATCTATTGACCCAAACTTAGCTGAAATGTTCCAACCATGTAAGAAAAACTTCCAATCAATAAATGGCACTATTTCTTTTACTGGAATTGACTTCATTATTTGTCGCCCCCTCACCTTTGGCTCCACAGCTTTGTAGTCTGTCCAATCAATCGCAAAAGGATTATTACGAGCATCCTCAAGTGTAGCAAAGTCAACCTTTTTGCCTATCATGTTTTCACGAAGTTCTTTATACTCTTGTGCTGTTTTAGCAATAAACTCCTCTTTGTTTGTTTCGCTCAACAGATTTGCTACAACACCAGGACTTTGTGATGCATCTTTTACATACACAACTGGACCTCGACTGTACTTTGGCTCAATCTTAATTGCGGTGTGAAGTTTTGAAGTAGTAGCACCACCAATCATAAGTGGAAGCGACATATCTGCACTCTCCATTGCTTCGGCAACAATAGCCATCTCCTCAAGCGAAGGAGTAATCAATCCACTAAGCCCTACGATATCTGGCTTTTCGGTTCTGATAGTTTCAAGAATGGTTTCGGTTGGCGTCATCACACCCAAATCAATAATCTCGTAGTTGTTGCAAGATAGGATAATCGATACAATATTCTTGCCAATATCGTGCACATCACCCTTCACAGTTGCCATCACTATCTTACCAGCTTTATTTGGTCCAGCAGATGCTTTTTCTTTCTCTAAAACTGGCTGTAATATTGCTACAGCTTTTTTCATAGTACGAGCTGCTTTAACCACTTGTGGTAAAAACATTTTGCCCGAACCAAACAGGTCGCCCACCACATTCATTCCATCCATCAATGGACCATCTATAATAGCAACCGCTGTAGGATAAGCCTCTAAAGCTTCGGCAATATCCTCATCCATATAATCTCCAATACCTTTCACCAATGCATAACTCAAACGTTTTGCTAAAGAATGCGTACGCCACTCTAAAACCTTCTCTTTTGACTCGCTAGTATCGCCTCCATCTTTTAAGCTTTGAGCATACTCCATCATTCGCTCTGTGGCATCATCACGACGGTTAAGTATTATATCTTCGGCCAATTCTTTTACATTGGCAGGAATATCATCATAGATAAGTGACTCTGCAGCATTAACAATACCCATATCCATTCCTTCTTTGATGGCACGATAAAGGAATACAGAGTGCATAACCTCACGCACATAGTCATTTCCACGGAATGAGAATGAAAGGTTGCTTACCCCACCACTAATTTTAGCACCTGGCAGGTTTGCCTTAATCCACTTTATGGTCTCGATAAAGTCTATTGCATAGTTTTTGTGTTCTTCGATACCCGTAGCAATTGCAAGAATGTTGGGGTCGAAGATTATATCTTCTGGATTGAAACCAATGCTTACAAGTATATCGTAAGCACGCTTACAAATCTCTATACGCCTTTGGTAAGTGTCTGCCTGACCTGTTTCGTCAAAAGCCATCACCACTACGGCTGCACCATATTTCATCACCTTTTGTGCTTGCTCAATAAATTCGGCTTCACCATTCTTCAATGATATTGAATTGACAATACACTTGCCTTGCACACATTTAAGTCCTGCCTCTATTACTTCCCATTTAGATGAGTCAATCATAATTGGCACACGCGATATATCTGGATCGGCAGTAAGAAGATTAAGGAAATTAGTCATCTCCTTCACCCCGTCAAGTAACCCATCATCCATATTCACATCAATGATTTGTGCTCCATCTTCCACCTGCTGTTGAGCTATTTGCAAAGCCTCCTCATAATTCCTTTCCTTTATCAATCGTAAGAATCTACGTGACCCAGCTACATTGCAACGCTCGCCAATGTTTACAAAGTTCATTTCGGGAGTAAGCACAAACTCTTCAAGACCCGACAGTCTCAATAAGTTTGGCTTCTCTGTAGGCAGTGTGGGCTTCACTCCCTCCACCAACTCCGTATATTTTGTAATATGCTCGGGTGTGGTTCCACAACATCCCCCTATGATGTTTACTAATCCCTCATCAATATACTCTTTCACTTGCAAAGCCATCTTCTCTGGGGTCTCATCATACTCTCCCAATTGGTTAGGCAATCCTGCATTGGGATATGCACTAGTGTAGAATGGTGACATTCGCTTTAGCTCTTTCATGTAGGGCTTCATGTCAGACGCACCAAACGAGCAGTTGAGACCAATGACCAATGGTTTGGCATGACTAACTGAAGTAAGAAATGCACCAAGTGTTTGCCCCGAAAGAGTTCGCCCAGCCTTGTCAGTAATTGTAACTGAAAGAATAACAGGTATATTTTTAGATGTCTCTTTTTTCACCTCCTCAACTGCAAACAAAGCTGCCTTAGAGTTTAGAGTATCAAATATTGTCTCAATAAGTAGTATATCTACCCCACCCTCCACAAGTGCTTTTATTTGCTCTTTGTATGAGGCCTTCATATCATCAAACATCACAGCACGATACATTGGGTTCTCCACATCGGGGCTCATTGATGTTGTTTTATTAGTAGGGCCCACAGCTCCTGCCACAAAGCGAGGTTTGCTTGGGTTCTTTGCAGTATATTCGTCAGCAGCCTCACGAGCCACGCGCGCAGCAGATAGATTTATATTGCGTACTTGCGATTGCATATCATAATCTGCCATTGATATGCTAGTAGAGTTGAATGTATTAGTCTCAATGATATCAGACCCAGCCTCAAGATATGCACGATGAATATCGCCAATAATCTTTGGTTGGGTTATTGATAACAAATCATTGTTACCTTTCTGAGGCTTTATTGCATCTTTAAATTGTTCGCCTCTAAACTCCTCTTCGGTGAGTCTATGTCTTTGTATCATTGTTCCCATTGCACCATCAAGGATGAGGATGCGGGACTTCAGAATATCTTCAATATTCATTATTTTAGCTTTTAAATTGAATTTTATATAGGAATGCTTTGCGGCTTTGTACTAAAAAGCCTAATAAAAAGTTTTGCTATCCACACTACTGCCCACACAAATGTGAGCCTGACGGCCAATATTAACCAATATGAAACCCCAAGGGCCACGAAGATTAAATTATCTTCCAAAACTGAGTGAGAAATTGCAAGATGATAGTTCAACAACTTAACATCTGATTTTGTAACCTTGCCATCGTTCAACTGCTCTATCATCATGGCTCCACCATACGCCAAGCCTACAATGTAGCCTATCAACCAAAGGAATCCAACAGACTCAGGAAGTCC